>QMVQ01000206.1 GCA_003661185.1 Candidatus Alkanophagales archaeon
ACCTTCACTAATTGCTGCTTGACCTCCCTCTTTTTATGCGTCTGCAGCTGCGAGTGTTTGTGTCTCCCAATCCTTGTTGGGATTTTTTGCTCCGGCCTCATAGTCCGGAGTAAGTCCAGGTGTAACTCTTGCCCACTTTTCGGCTATTTCTGAAGCACTTCTAATTGCTACCATGCTAACACCTCCTTATGTGAGTTTTTTTGCACTTTTTTGAGCAACTTAAGAAGCTGTCAAAATTCTGTCAAGTAGTGAAATAAATCACAATGTATTGAAGTGTATTGTATGCGTTCTTATAATTCCTTCCAGGATGCGCAAGAAAATTATGAAAATCAGGAGTTGGCGAGGATATCCTGAAATTTGTATTCCTAAACAAATACTTAAAATCGCTGGGCTTAAAATTGGAGACTACGTGTGGGTTGAGGCAAAACATGAAGGAATTCTTATAAGCAAAGTGGGGGGAGAAAGTGAGCGAGAAAATAGAGCACATACCAATCGAAAAAATTCTTGAGCCAAGAGAGGAAATAAGAAGTTATATAACTCGTGAGGCTTTAGATGAGCTTAAGACATCAATAGAAAAGTATGGAATTCTGTCCCCTCTCAAAGTCAGACCGATAGGGAATAAATTTGAGATCGTCTATGGACATAGAAGATTTATTGCTGCAAAAGAATTAGGTTTTACACATCTCCCTTGTATTGTAGAAGAATTAGATGACAAGGCGACCTTAATACAACGTATTCATGAAAATGTTATGCGTGAAGAAATGAACATCATAGATCAAGTTAACCTCGTCCACAGACTCTATGATAGGGAGGGTATGAGCTATAAAGAGATAGGCGAGATATTTGGTAAGTCAGAAAGCTGGGCAAGAGATATGGATCGTTTGTGGTATTGCGATGAGGAAATAAAAGACGCTCTCATGGCAGGTCACATAAAGAAATCACATGCAATTGTTTTAATGAGACATCCAGATCGTGAAAGAAGGCTTTATTTTCTCAAATTATGCATAGAAAATGGAGCTTCGCCAAAAACTCTCGACCTTTGGATTAGAGATGATCTTGGTGTTATAGAAACAATAAGAGAGGCAACTCCTATTCAAAAAATATCGGACCTTAAAAAGGGAGCTGGAACGGTAAAATTCCGTTGTGCTACTTGTGATGAAATGGTTCCAGGAGACGCTATGTATGTGGTTCATCTTTGCGAAAGATGTTATAGGACACTAATGGAAACAAAGAGGGGATTAGAATGGCAAGATACCATAAAGGAAGAAGATACGAGTACAAAGCCAAGCGAGTCTTAGAACAAGAAGGGTTTGAAGTTGTAAGAAGTGCTGCAAGTAAGGGGAAGTGGGACTTGGTGGCAGTTAAACCTGGTTGTATACGGCTAATACAAGTTAGAAAAGGAAAACCTACAGAAGGTGCAATAAAGAAGTTTTTACCTCTACAAGCTGATATATGTGTTGTTTTTCGAGAAGTTTGGTTCTACCAGGAAGGCAAGGGGTTTACGATTGTCCGTAACGACGGTCAAGACTGGACAAAGGTAGTTAAAGAGATCAAGGAGGTGAGCGAAAGTGGTAGATCACGTAAAGATAATCGGTGATGCTGAAGAAGCTTTATACGAGGTCAACAAGCTTAAAGAGGAAAGAGAACCTTTTGTGCGTCGTGAAGAGATATTGAATCTCAAATTCAAAAAGGGGCAAAGAGTAAGAGACAAAAAAACTGGCAAAGGAGGTGAAGTAATTAATGCAACAAGAGTATCGGTTACGCTTCCGCGTTCCGGAGGTGGAAGAAGTTGAAGTGGTTTTCGACCGTCTTGAAGATGGGCGTATTGTTGCTCGCACTCCTGATGAACTCGAAGCCGAGAAGAAGGAAGAAGAGGAAAAAGAAGAAAAGGGAGAGTGATTACTTTAATCCTTCCGGTCCAATTCCACCTATGGGGGTTGGGTTATGAAGGAAGAAATTGAAGTGGCTTACATACAAGGCATTAAAGAGTTATGTATTTCTGCAATAGGTGAACTTATAGATTTGGCAAATAACAGTGATAACTGGGTTACTAAAGATACTTGCATAAGTGTAATTGAAAATTTGCTTAGAATTTACGACAAAGTGGACAACTTGGGATTCAACTTAAAACATTTTTGGGAGAAAAAAGAATGAGTGGTGAGCTCGAAATCTTTCCTGAGTGGATGTTAGACCCTAAGAGAAAAGAAGATGTCCTAATCTTTCTACGTGAGCTACCAGCCCCACCGAGGAGACGGAAAGAAGCACTTGTGGCTTGGGCTCAATACGTGGGAATTGTGTTAACGAAAGATGATATCCGGGCGATTCTTAAGCCCGGTGAAGAATATATCGAAGCTTGGAGAGAATAAACTAAAAAGGGGGTGGAACTATGAAAGGGTTACAAGCGTTACTTTTACAGATTCTTATCGAACTAATACAAAAAATGACACCTGAGCTTCGTCAACTTCTTTGCGGTATGTTGCACGAGTTAGAGCGTAAAGCAAAAACTACACCTAACCCAGTTGACGACTTAATCTGCATGCTTTTGCTCGGCTTAATGGCTTGTGACGAGGAGAAGTAAATGATTAAAGAGGAAATTTTTTGGTTGATTGCAATACTTTTTATGCTGATATGTATTTTGCTTCTTTTTCTGTCAGAAGACGCATTTCACGATCCTGAAAAGTTAATTCTCCTGTTACCTAAAGGAGGGATAAAATGAGAATGACGAAAGAAGACTGGAAACTCGTAAAGTATTTCAAACCTGAGGAGTTTCGGTGTCCCTGTTGTAACAGGGTAGATATGGACAAAATATTCGTGTTTATGCTCGATGGGTTACGGGAGCTCGTCGGAGCTCCTCTGCACATCACAAGCGGGTTTAGGTGCGAGAAGCACAATAAAGAAGTAGGCGGAAGTCCGAATTCAGCACACTTGCGTGGGAAAGCGGCTGATATACTCGTGACAGATTCAGAGATGAGGTGGAGAATACTTAAGTTTGCTTTCCTGCTCGGTTTCCCTCGTATCGGAATCGGACAAACTTTTATCCATCTCGACATCGATGATTCTCTTCCTTCACCGAGAGTTTGGCTTTATTGACAAAAAAAGAAAAGAGGGAGTGAAAAAAAATGTCAGAAAAAGTCGAAATGTGTCTTAAAGTTCACGTACTGCGAGATAAGGAACAAGTTGGCGATTTGGCTCAAGTTTTTGAAATCATGTACAACAAGGAAGGACAGATTTGGGAATACAC
>QMVQ01000207.1 GCA_003661185.1 Candidatus Alkanophagales archaeon
CTCATTCTTCCAATACTCCTTTATTCTTTCTATCACTCTATCTACTTTCTTCTCTCTAACTCCTTCCTTTCTCATTATCTCTCTTACTCCCATCTCTGCCTTACCTAAGAATCTTCTATCATCTCTTTTGACTTCTCCTCTTTCCACTGCTTCTAAAATATCAGGCCAGATATAAATCACTTCTCCATCACTCATAATCTGGTCCTGAGCCTTCTTAGTTGCCGCATTTAAATAATCCATTTCTAAACTCTTCACTAATGCAGGTAAAACCACCTCCTCTTTTACTCCCTCTATGTCTATCTTCCTCCCCTCCTCCACCTCTACCTCTTTCATCCCCTCTTCTAACTCTCTCTCTCCTTTCACCCCCTCTATCTCCTTCCATTCAATTTCTTTCGCTACTGAAATATTTCTAACTTTTTCTATTTTAACTTGAGGTTCAACTCCTTGATAATATAACTTCCCGCCTTTTATCCAGACCTTATAAAAATAACTCCTTCCATCAACAGGTGTATAATCCCCTTTCTTCGCATCCTTTGCCCTATAAAGATAAAAATCATGTGAATACTGAAGCATTATCAAATACATATCAAGAACCTCTTGATCTATCCCCTTCTCAGAAATCTTTCTCCCTATCTCCTTAGCCAGTTTAGTAACTAATCTCCACCTCAATTCCCTCTCTTTCAACAACTTCTCTTTATCTTCTTTACTTAATTCAAAACTCTTTGCCACTTCAATATAACTTTTACCAAGTATCCGCATCCTTTCTGAAAGTTTTAATCCTTTTCTATTCTTAGAATATTCCTTCACTGCTTTCTCATAAAATGGTCTGCTTATCCCTCCAACAACCTCTGTAAAATCCTGTGTCGAAATTACATACTCCCTCTCACCAATCTCTCTCTGTTGCCCTCCTCCAACTATTGCATAAGAAGATAAAACTTTCCAGTTGAGTAACGGCGCTACCACCCAGTTGATAAATGGTGGCTCCTCTAATCGAAGATCCCTTCCAATTGTAGGAAATGGTATGTGATTGTCTAAAGTAGCCCTGTTAAATATTATGTAGGGATAACCTGCAAATCCTCTTACTCCAGATAAAATCAGAGCTTGTTGATCTGTATGCTGAAGATTTATTCTCTTTTTATCCTTCATCCCCAGATATCTTACAAACTGAGCAAGTGCTGATGTGTCCTGGTCAAAAATGAAAGGATATGCTATATACACTATTCTCCTGTTACTCAATCTCTTAACTTCATCCACTTTCTTCGGAACTCCTAATGTCCCTCTTAAATCTTTTTCAAATAGCACTAAATCAGTATCTCCAACCTCCTCACCTATATATCTTGATGCTCCAAGAACATCCACTGGTAAAATCTCATAATCATAATCCTTACCTTTCTCTCTTCTCGGCCTCTTATACACAAAATCACTTATCCTTACCAAATACTTCGGCAACGGCATCATTAAGGATTGATACCTTTGATGGGTAAGTTTCAAATCTTTATCAATATACTGGTCCTCCAATTTTATTATCTCTTCCCTCGCCTGTGGTATCAATCCATTCCTTCCCCATGGGTCATAGGCAAAATATTTCCTAATAAGTCCCTCTATCCTCCTGTCTTTACTCCTTATTATTGCCTCATAAAACTCTTTCTCATTATTTATCTTCTTGCCTAAAATCTCTCCTGCCTCTCTATACAAACTCTCTCTTACTTCCTCCTCTTTCCTCCTCCTCTCCTCTAATATCTTCCTCCTTTCCTCTTCTCTTACAACATATGTCTCTGGTGGTGCGTCATCATCAACATTCATTATTATCTTCCCTCTACCTACTAATACTGTGAAATTCCTTACTCCTGATATGTGGAAAAATGGATTCTTTGAAAAATATTCCCTCATCTCTTCTTTATTTATAACTCCCTCCCTCAAAATCCCCCTTCTTGTAAGAATCTCTCTCAATTCATCAGAAATCTCCCCTTCGTCCAGCAATCTTTGATATTTCTCACTTACATAATCTGCCCATCTCCCCTCTCTATCCTTCCTGTCCTTCCCTGTTAAATGCTCAATCTCTACCCCATATTTTTTCCTAAATTCCTCTATATTCTTCCTGTTTACTTCCAATACCTCCGGTAATGAATCATCAATAATTACAAACTTCGCCTTGTGATTGAATATCTTATAGTTCTCCAATTCTACTTCCAATATCTTCCTCAATGCCTCAGGCCTGTTCATAGTGGCTATATATACTTCCTCCACTTTTGGCCTCTCTAATTCAAATATTGTTTTCGCTGAATCCTTCGCCCTCCAAATCCTTGCCCCTTCATCCCACTCTAATATGTCTTCCTTCATTGAAAGAACTTCCATAGAAATATTATTAAGAATAACTCTTTCTTCATCACTTAAACTCCTCTCTATTTCCTTCTTACAAAATCTGTATATCCTCCCCTTTCCTTGAGTAAATTCCATCTTTAATATAAATTCTAAACCAGATGGTGTAATAGCTATATCATATCCTGATTCTATTGCTTCCTTCATTAATTTATATTCATCATAAACCAACCTTCTTCCATCAGGTAAACTGATAATGTTAATCCTTGCTCCTTCTATCTGATTCAAATAATATAATCCTTCCTCTATCCTTCTTAAGTCATCATCACTAATATCTAAATACCCTACATCCTTTACCCCTAAAATTACAGATAATAATGCCTCATCCTCTATAAGTTTCCTAAAATCTACCCCTCCTGCTACCCTCGCAACCTGTAATGCCCTACTCCTTCTTACAGCACTATCTCTCTTCCTCAGAAGCTTTATAACTCCCTCCTTCTCTCCTCTCTTTAAACCTAAATGAGTAAGTAATGTCTCAATATTATTTTGAGAATAAATTTCATACTTGTCCCGAATATCCAAAGCAACCTTCCTATCAATATTTTCTAAATCTTTAAAAACTTCCTCCCTCTCCTCAGATGATAAATGATATAAATAGGATAAACCCCCTATTAATCCTAATTTCTCAAATCTTTTACCTAAGGATGAATATCTTTCTTGAATTGATAAAAATTTAGCAGTCCTTTCTTTAACCTCCCTCCCACCTTCTGAAATCAAAGCAGCAATACTTCTTAAATTTCTTACCCCTTTAGCCAATGCAGCCAATACCACCCCTCCACCTGTTGTAACAATTATCTTCTCATTTACATCCCCTATTAACTGTAATGCATCATGCATATCTCCACCAACTGCAA
>QMVQ01000208.1 GCA_003661185.1 Candidatus Alkanophagales archaeon
CGACATTCCGCTCACGAGCCTCGGCAACGGGTGTGTAGCACGTGTCCCGTCCCACTCTCAGGTCCGGTTACTTTTAATCTCCGGTGGCAGCTTCCCGCGTCACAAATTTAAGCCGCGGTGCCGTAATAGTTCTGATGGAGTTAGAGGGTTTCTTGCTCGACGCAGATTACGTAACTGAGGATGGGCGGGCGGTGATAAGACTTTGGTGTAAAGACGAGCAAGGGAAACACTTTGTCATTTTTGACAGGAATTTTGAGCCCTATTTTTACGCACTTAAAGAAGACGTTATGGAAGGCGAGGAAGAGCTGAAGCGGGAGCTTTTGAGAGTGCGGGTGCAAAGTAAAAAAGCGGAAATTAGAGTGAAAGACGTAACCGTAGAGGAAAAAAAGCTTCTGGGCAAAACAAGGAGGGTTTTTAAAATTTTTGCAGAACACCCGAGGCACGTTCCGGCTTTAAGGAAGGAAGTGGAGAGAAAGGGCTTCACGGCGCTTGAAGCGGATGTGCTGTTTGCGATACGCTACCTAATAGATAAGGGACTGAAACCGTTCGGCGGAGTTAAGGCAAAAGGCGTATCGATGAGAGTTGATTGCGCCGACGCTGCCGTCGTGGCGGCTGAGGTGGAGTATATTGAAAAGGGAAAGCCGCCGCAACTTGATATTCTGGCGTTCGACTGCGAGATGGCGAACCCCTATGGGATGCCATCGCCGAGCAGGGACCCGATAATTATAATCTCAACCGCATACCTCACCGCAAACGGCGAACGAGGGTGCAAGCTCTTCATAAAGGGCGACGATGAGGACGACGAGCGGATAATCCAAGAGTTCTTGGATTTCATACGCGAATTTTCGCCCGATGTGATAGTGGGCTACAACAGCGACGCCTTCGACTGGCAATATATAAAGGAGCGAGCAAAGCTCCACGGCATCGAGCTGAGCGTCGGCGCCGACAGGAGCACGCCCCGTATTGAAAAAACGCCGACGCCCGAGGTCAACATCGCGGGGCGGCTGAACGTAGACCTCTACAGGGTCGTCCAACGGGACCTTGGTGAGGTGAAGGTCAAGACGTTAGAGAACGTTGCGGAGTTCCTCGGCGTGATGCAGCGCGAGGAGCGTGTCGAGCTTTCCGCAAAAGGAATTTACGAGGCGTGGTTGCAGGACAAGAAGAAGCTCTTGGAGTATGCGAGAGCGGACGTGGAAAGCACGCTCGGCATCGCTGAGCGCTTGTTGCCGTTGCAGTATGAGTTTTCGAAGATGACAAGGTGCCCACTGGACATAGTTGCGAGAATGGGGCGAGGGCGTCAGGTAGAAGCATATCTCAGCGCCGAAGCTTTCAAAATCGGCGAGCTTGTGCCGCCGAAGAGTGGCGCCGCCGAGACTTACGAAGGCGGCTTCGTGCTGAGCCCTGAAGAAGGTTTGCATGAGAACGTCGTCTGCCTTGACTTCTCCGCTATGTATCCAACAATAATGATTTCCTTCAACATCTCTCCTGACACCTACGTTGGAAACGCAAAAGAGGGTTTAAGCGTGCCTGAAGAGGCTGTAAACATTGCGCCTGAGGTTGGACACGCCTTCAGAAAGCAGCCGGATGGCTTTTTCAAGAAAATACTTGTGGAGCTCGTGCAGCGGCGAGCGAAGTTAAAAGAGGAGATGAAGAAACTCGACAAGGGCAGCGATGCCTATCGCCTCCTTGACATCCAGCAGCAGTGCATCAAAATCCTGACGAACAGCTTTTACGGATACACGGGCTGGGGCGCCGCCCGCTGGTATAAGCGGGAGTGCGCAGAGGCGACGACGGCGTGGGGACGCCATTTCATAAAAGAAGCCATAAAAATGGCTGAAGAAATGGGATTTAAGGTCATATACGGCGACACTGATTCCATTTTTGTGAAGCTGTCCGACGGTAGCGACGTTTTAAAGCAGGCGGAGGAGCTCGCAGCCAAAATTTCGGAGAAGCTGCCGCTGGAGCTTGAGGTCGAAGATTTCTTCAAGACAATTTTCTTCACGGAGAAGAAGAAGAGATACGCCGCCCTTACAGCAGATGGCGAAATCGTAGTTCGAGGTTTGGAAGTGCGGCGGGGTGACTGGTGCGAGCTTGCGAAAGAGGTGCAAGCAGAGGTCATAAATGCAATTTTGCGGGACAAAAGCCCTGAAAAGGCGGTAAAATACGTTAGGGGGGTTATAAATATGCTTAAGAGCGGCGAGGTCCCCCTAGAAAAACTTATCATTCGCAAGACGCTCACGAAGAAAGCATCGGGCTACGACGCAAAGCAGGCGCACGTATTGGCGGCGGAGAAGGCGAGGGCGAGGAACATAGTGTATGAGGTGGGCTCCAAAGTTCCTTACATCATACTTAAAGGCGCCGAGAAAATGAGCGAGCGGGCATTCCCCGCAGATTTGATAGATGAAGCAAGAGGCAATGAAATATTATCAGAGGGCAAGACGCATCATGTAGATTATAATTACTATGTGAAGCATCAGGTGATACCTGCAGCGCATAGGATCTTGAGATATTTCGGGTATGACACGAAAGTTTTCGAAGAATCGGAGCAGATGACTCTCGACAAATGGTTTAGCTAACTGGCGGGGGCGAGCGACCAAAAATTTTATATATTACCAGTGATTATCTGGTTACGGGTGGTATAAATGCCCGAACTACCGATTGCACCCATAACCAGGATAATAAGGAAAGCGGGTGCAGAAAGAGTGAGTGAAGACGCAAGTGTCGAGCTTGTAAAGTGCCTTGAGGAAGTAGGGGCGAAGATATCCAAGGAAGCGGTTGACCTTGCAAAACATGCTGGTCGAAAAACCGTGAAGAAGGAAGACATCCAAAAAGCTGCAGAAAGAATAGTCAAGGCTTAAAAAGAAAAAACAAAATCCCATTTCATTTTTACTTTTTTTACTGCTTGTTTTTAAAAGCTATCAAAACCACATCATATTTATATGGGAGGTTGCTTCCATGGGAGTGCCCACAGCATTATTGTTTGAACTTCTCACAGTCTAAGACGATGACATCCCCAGAAACGCTGCACACTTATGATTCTGCTTTTTAGGACAGTGGATACTATGGGTGTTCGAGCAACTCCATGACATCTTTGCTCTTGGCATAAAACAGGGTCTTACTTCGCACGCTTGCGCTACTGCGCAGCCTGATAAGTCAGACATAACTCTCTCTATACGGCACGAAGAGCTTCTTCGGCTTCTCGTATTTCTTCATGAAA
>QMVQ01000209.1 GCA_003661185.1 Candidatus Alkanophagales archaeon
CCGAAGAGGTCATGAAAGAGGTAAAGAGAGTTTATCCTCCTTTTTAATCCTCCTCCCGTTTTATACGCCTCTCAACTCCCCTTTCTTCGGTTCTGTTGTAAATCAATGCGGCTCCTGAGGGTGAGCGGCGTCGCTTCGATTTTCACCTGAAGGCAAGCGCTTGCAACCGATCAACGGAAGCCAAAATGAACGTAGCAAGTGCAGCATCTACTGTGAAGAAATTGACTTAACTATTGGCGATAAAAGTAAAAAGGATGAAGCTCGTGGTTTGCGGCAAAGGGGGGAGTGGTAAGAGCACCGTCGCCGCTCTAATCGCCAAGGAGCTTGCGAGAAGAGGAAGAGTTCTCGTCGTGGACACCGACGAATCCAACTTCGGGCTCTACCAACACCTCGGCTTCAGGCAACCAAAAGACTTCATGCTTTCCCTCGGCGGAAAAGCGAAGCTGAAGGAAATGCTTTTCAAGACGAAAGGGAGGGCGGGAGCTGATATTTTAAAAGAGTTCACGCTTGACGACCTTCCGGAGGGCTTCTTCGTTGGGGATGAGAGGATAAAACTGGTCGCCATAGGCAAGATCCACGAGTTCGGCGAGGGTTGCGCATGCCCGATGAACGTGCTCGCCGCCGAATTTCTGAGGAAGCTGCGCCTCCGCGGTCACGAGTTCGCGGTCGTGGATACTGATGCCGGCATTGAGCATTTCGGAAGAGGCGTCGAGGCAAGCTGCGACAAGATTCTGGTCGTTGTGGACCCGAGCCACGAGTCCATCATGCTTTCGAGGAAGATAGCGGATATTTGCGAGAGCGCAGGCAAGGAAATCTTCTTCCTGCCGAATAAAATCGACGAGGATTCCAAGGAGCTTCTGGAGCTTGTGGACGAGAACAAAGTGGTTGGTATCCTACCATTCAAGAAGGAGCTTTTCAGGGCTTGTTTGAGAGGCGAGCCGCTCCCCGAGGTTAAAGAAATATCGAGCGTTGTGGACACTTTGCTGAGATGGGGTTCAGAGTGAAGCCAATAGGAATCGTGAAGAACGAGTTCGAGCACGAAATCCCACTCGACTACCACCAGCACGTCTCTGAAGTCCACATTTTCGAGGAATACGCTGAAGGTCTGGATGGAATCGAAGAATTCTCCCACATAATCATCATTTACTGGATGAACCGCTCAAGATGGGATGCTCCTGCAATAAAGATACATCCGATGGCGAACAAAAGCTTGCCGATTGTCGGGGTCTTCGCCACAAGGTCTCCCATAAGACCGAATCCGATAGGGATAATAACTGTCAGACTTTTAAAGAGAGAGGGGAACGTTCTTTTCGTCAGGGGCTTAGACGCTTTCAATCGCACACCCGTCTTGGACATCAAGCCTTACATGCTCGGATATGATTTGGTGCGGGGCATGAAATTTCCGGTCTGGGTTTACAAGGGCATGACAACTTTAGAAGAAGCAAGGCGGAGCAAAAAAGAGCAGAACTGGCAAAAAGGACCCAAGCAGTGGTTGAGTTAATTAAGTTAAGAATTTAGCACGCCGCAGCGAGCACCTCAGCACCGTGTATAAATTTTTAAACAAAAATATCACGTATGCAACAATATATTCTGCTCAGTCCGTTTCTTTGGTGTTAAAACATGGAAAAATTTTTTAAAATGTGCTTCTGAAATGAATAGTAGGGTTATATGGAGTGGGGGGGAGAAAAAATTTGTTACAGCTTACGTTTGCATTGTGAAAGGGACTATTGGAGGGTAGAAGAATGAGGGTGAAATGTGCAAGATGTGGGGTGGAAGTAGATGAGGAGGACACGTATGAGATGAGCGGGGAGAGGGTCTGCGAGGATTGCTATTTCGACAGCATGATGCCGCAACACCCCTGTGACCCGTTCGCGCAGAGGGCGGCAGAGCGTTTTGAAGAGTTTTTCGGGGAAGTGAAGCCTGAGAACCTTCTTGAGGAGCAGAGAAAAGTCTATGAGCTTATAAAGGAGCGGGGAAAAGCAACGCCTGATGAAATAATAAAAGAGCTTGGCATACGCCCCGGCGAGCTTACGCAGATATTCATAGTCCTGAGAAGACTCAAGCTGGCAAAAGCTCATAAAATCGGCGACAAGATATATTATGTGCCTTGGGATTACCGAGGTGAAAGTTAGTGGGAGATTACGAGTATCAGAGAGCACTTCAGTTCGACCGGCGTATCTCACGGATGCCGGTCTTACAGCATCTCACTCAAATCCTTATTGATGAATTGGAAGCTGGTGCACGAGATAAAATACTTGATGTAGGAGCGGGCACGGGGCGTTTGGGTATTGCCCTTTCAAGCATCGTCAGCAGGGGCATGGTCGTCGGGATGGACCCCGACCGTGGAATGCTTAAAGTGGCGAGAGAGAAGATTTCGGAACGCAAGCTGCAAAACTTTTCCATCGTTCAAGGAGTAGCGGAGAGCTTGCCGTTTCCATCTGGGGTTTTTGATGCAGCGTGTCTTCTCCTGAGCTTTCATCATTTATCTATGCATGAAAGAGCAGTGGCGGAAATATGCCGAGTGCTGCGTGCTGGCGGGCGGGTGCTTTCAGTGGACCCCATATTGGAAGAGCCTGCGGACGAGGCTGAGGAAAGACTGAACCAACTGATTGAGAAAGCATTCAGGTTTGCACACGGTCCTGCGTTCAGGTTTTTTACGGAAGCCGAGCTGCGAAAGCTGTATGAGGGGGCTGGCTTTTCCATTGAGAAGTGCCAGGTTTTCAGCTTCCCGTTCAGGTGGCGGAAAATGGAGGAGGTGCCAATGGGAGCGCACTGGCTTCAAGCTTATGAGCTTCTTCTTGAAGACGCCCCGCCCTTGGTCGAGCTGTTCGAGCGGAAATATTTCGCCTTCCGAGAGAGATTCGGGGAGCCGGTGGTGCATGGAGAGATGAAATGGGTTTTGGTAAAGGCTGTTAAAACATGAAGCGCGAAGCGATGCGTGTCTTCGCGGACATTCTCGTGGTGGTTTTGAGAGCGCTTACTGAGCCAATGAATTTTTCAATTCCGACTGGATTCTTAAAGCAGTTTTTCCCTTTATGGCACTCCGCCACGATGTAGGTTCGTATCAGCGCGCCTTCCGTCGTGGAACCGCATCTCGTGCTCAGAACTACTTTACCGTTAAAGCCTCTTGGGTAATGCTCTTTTGTGCAGTTTCGCTGCGATGAGCAGGAAGAGGACGGTGCATGCGAACAATACCAAAAAATCTATGTAAAC
>QMVQ01000210.1 GCA_003661185.1 Candidatus Alkanophagales archaeon
AATGCAACAACTACAGCTATGAAGTACTCGCCTTCCCTAATCTCCTGTCCACAGACTATACACTTCATGTCATTCCCTCCTGAGTAAGTAAACACCAGAGCTCGTTACGAGATAAACCAGACCATTATAAAGCTTAACTTCCCATACATCATCTATTTGCTTCTCTCTACTGGCTATTTGCTTATATTCGGCTTTTCCAGAAAGTATGCATCTTAAAATGAAGGAGACCTCCTTAAAACTCCTGATTTCTCTACTGTAACGTTCCGCCATACAGACCACCTCCCTAAATTTTACATGGAGCCTACAACTCCCACCAAAACCAGAATAATTACGGCAACAACTACACCAAGACTGTAGCACTTCTCAGCAGCTCGACTGTATTTGACCTTACACAAATAAAGACCAGCATAGTAAATAAGAACTACGAGAGAGGCTAAAAAAATAAATCTGAGTGGGTTCACTGCTTTTCACCCCCGAGCCACTGTGGTATTCCTGCACCTCTCTTTTTCAGTTTCTCTCTGAGAAGCCTCTTGGCATTCTCTACTCTTTCTTCAAAGACCTTTCTCCTAATCTCCAGCTCTTCCCTGATTATCGGGAACCAGAACTCTGCGTTCTCTCCAATCAGCTCCATACCGTGCTCAATAGAACTGAGTAGAACTGATTCACCTCCGCACGCCATCAGATACCCCAATAAGAACATCTCATCTCTTTCGTAGAAAGGGTCATAGATTTTTATTACTTTCTCTAAGAGGTCTTCTGTCACTCTCCCACCTCCCCTAAAAAGAATAGAAGAAATTACTCATGACCAGCCACTCTATAAGGTACTCTAAAGGCTATGTACTCTCCCTCTGGCAACTCCAGTAATCCATGCTCCGGGTGGTACAGTGCTATCCTTTCTCCTCTGACTACTATTGGTTTACCGTATTCTACTGTACCCTGAACAACCTTGACCTTCTTGAACTGTTCCCTTTCTGCCGGTCTAATTGGTACGTTGTGGTACCATGCCTCCATTAGTTCACCCCGGCAGTACTCTGGCTTTTTGATTTCATTCTCTTTAAGGAATAGAATGTCTCCCAGCCTTCTTACGAACAGTACATCAATGTACCATGTCAGGTCAATTGCTTTCTCTGGTGCTGGAGACTCAATAATGCCATAGGGTGTTCATGTCCGTTATAGATTTCGTTTGCGTAAAGTCTGTAGTTTGAATAGTAGTACACAACCTTCCTGCCAAACGGCTTACCATAGAACACTGCTCTCCTTGCATCATATCTGCAACCGAAGAAAATCGCCATGTAATCTCTGTAGTCCACGACATCATAACGAGCCTTTGGAACGCAGAAAATTATTGTATCCCACTCAAACTCTGCAGTGAAACTTCTGTAGCTCTCATGTATAAAAGCTCCCAGTGGAAATTCTTTCCAGCCATCTCTGAGGTAAGTGTAAAACAGTGGCTTCAGGTCATTCCATAGACCCCAGTCCTCGTTAACCCATGTTACTCCTGCCTCAATGAGCTCTCTGATTACTTTTACCCTGCTTTCGTTGAGCAGCCTTGCCAGTAATATTTGTTCACTAGCTGAGAGCTCCACTTCTTTAAGCTTGTTAAAGTCATCCTCTGTTCTCTCGACCACGATATCCGTCAGTGAATACCAGTCACTCATTGTGATATGTCCCCTTTCGTATGTTCTGCACCCAGACATTCCTGTTCTGATGTGCTTCCCTACGTCGCAGTTAAATGGAAATCCCTTTTCACTCTCACCCTCCCCCAGTATTACATAGATACATCTGCCTGTCTCTGGATTACCGAAAGCCACTTTAAACCAGATGCCACTCCTGTGTCCCGTACCTCTGCACTGTTCGTAGTCCGAGCAGTACCTGCAGTAAAACTCCTTACCAACTACTTTATACGCTAACACTTTCCCCACCTCCCAAAAAAATTAGAAATCAGCAATCAGGCTTGCACTCCTTCCAGCCGTAGGCTTCAAGCGTACCCTCAAGAACCTTTATCCTGTTGATGTGCTGCTTAATGGCTTCGTCTACAAGTTCAAGGAACTCACTGAGTCTCATACTCGACTCAAAGCGTGGGCTGAGAGTCTCACCGCATGTGCTGCACTCTGCTACAATCCTGCTCCAGCCGGGACTATAGTAAATCACAAACCTGTGCTCTTCCACAGTCTTCTCAAAGGTCTTATTTCTAAACAGTTTCTCCGCTAAATCCTTTTCACCCATTTTTTCACCTCCCAAACTTTTTCAGAGGGGCGGAGAGCACTGTTTCAGCTCTGCATCCCGCCCCATAGAGTTTAAAAAAACTTAGAAGTATGAGACTACACCTCCTTCTCAACTATACGACTTATAGCAAAGTTCCATCTGGCTTTAGCTTTCTCACAGCCCTCCGGACTAGCAATGTAGTATCCCTGCCCACAGTTCCTGCAGAGAACAAAAATCCCGCTACTCTCACAGAACACATCCATGAGCTGTCCACAGTGACACCGCAGTATTATTGTAGGGTGATAAGCCGGGTGTTCGTGCAAAACCTCTATTCTCCCAACCTCCCCCACTTCTACCACCTCCTTAGAGTAAACCCAGCCGAGTACAAGCCTCCTGAAATCGAGCTTCAGAAATATTTACCCCAAAAGTCCAACAGACAACCGCATAAATCCTTTGCAGCGTAGGAGCAATTCCTTTTGCCTGCAAAGCAGAAATTGCAGAGTTAATCGCATGCTCTAAGTCATCGAGAGATAACTTTACTCTGTGCGGTGGATGTGTATACACTGCCCCGCACCGCTCACAGACCAGCTCTCCCCTCCAGAGTTTTCTTAGTGCTCCCCCGCAATAACAGTAACCTACTATTTTCTGTTTCATCAATTCCTGCATTTCCCCACTCTCCTCTTTCCCCTATTGTAAAAGGATATCAATGTTGCCAGTGCTCTGTGTCTTTTCTTAATCTGCTCAAGTTTTTCTCTCACCTTCTCGTCCATCTGTTACCCCTCTACAAGCTCTTCTGCAAAAAAAATTAGACAATCACTGGATGAGGAGAATTGAAGGGTCTACGCCACTCGTTCTTACTGTAATTCCACATTGAAGTGCCCAGAAATTCATGTTCACTGACCTCCCCACTTCCCAAGTCCAGAGAAAATTCCTTGAACTGCGGAATATCACTGTCTCTCTCTGGTCTCTCGACCAACGGTACTCTGACAACCACTCCAGTTA
>QMVQ01000211.1 GCA_003661185.1 Candidatus Alkanophagales archaeon
AGCGTTATCCGATGGGCTACAAACAAA
Organism: Candidatus Alkanophagales archaeon; assembly: GCA_003661185.1. Lineage (GTDB taxonomy): Archaea > Halobacteriota > Syntropharchaeia > Alkanophagales > B39-G2 > Alkanophaga > Alkanophaga liquidiphilum. The sequence continues at coordinate 28 of QMVQ01000211.1, forward strand.
ATGTTATATATTCAAACCGATATTTAAATCCAACCCGCCCACCTCCGCCTGCGTTGCGCATTCCCCAAGGGGTCTTGCGAGCAACGGGAAGATAAAGAGGAAGCTGCTGCACGATAGATAGCTCCAGCAAATTTTGCCTCAAATATTTTTCCTCATCAAACCTTCGATTCCTTTAAATTCACCTGCAGTGAAATCCGGTTATGCCTCCATCCGAGTGGTCTCTGAAGTGATGAGCTAAACGCTTTAAAGGGGGGAAACAGTATAATATTAGAATGAGCGACGTCGAACCCATTTTAGAGGTAAAGAATCTCAGGAAGAGCTACAAGCTTTCGACTGGTGAGTTCGTGGAGGCATTGCGAGGGGTTAGCTTTGGGGTCTATCCCGGCGAAATAGTTGGCATCATCGGGAGGAGCGGCGCCGGCAAGACCACTCTCCTCAGAATTTTGAGAGGGGTCGAACCTTTCGACGACGGCGTCGTCCGCATCGCCGGCACAACTCTCACGCCGAAGTCTTCATTTCGGGATATTCAAGAGGTCAAGGACAAGACGGCAATACACTTGCAACGCTCTTTTGCGCTCTGGGCGGAGACGACGAAGGAAAATCTCATGCTACGGCTGATGGCGCTAGAAACGGGCGACGAGACGGCAGGACTCCCGCCTGAAGACGACCCCGACTACAAACGTTACGAAGAGGAAGCAATGCATCTCCTAAGACTCGTAGGGCTTGAGCACAAGGCAGAACAGGCAGCGCTCACGCTCAGCGGCGGCGAGAAGCAAAGACTACTCCTCGCAAGACAGCTTGCAATTCGCCCCAAGATTCTGCTGCTCGACGAACCGCTGACGATGGTAGCGCCGGAGCAAAAACGGGAGAACATTGAAGTGATTCGACGCATCCACAAGGAATTGGGGATGACGACGTTGCTTGTGTCGCACATGCCGCACCTCCATGAAGAGCTTTCCGAACGCCTCATATGGCTTGATGATGGCAGAATACGAAAGGAAGGCGACGTTAAAGAAATAGTAGAGGAGTTTTTGGGCGAGCTTGAGCCGCCGGCGCCCCTGCCGCCGTTAAAAGAAAAGAAGCCGCTCTTCAAGCTCGATAACGTTAGCAAGCGTTACTACCATTACACGCTGAAGAAGCTTTTCGAGATAACGAATGTAGACCTCGTAGTGCACCGTGGCGAGATTCTGGGGATAGTCGGACCCTCAGGCGTCGGGAAGACCGTGCTCATGCGCATACTCGCCGGCATCGAGCTTCCGAACGAGGGGCATGTCCTTTATTACGAGGACGGCAGGCAGGTCGCCCTCACGAGCCTCGGCATCCGCAGCGCATTGGTCCGCCGCAACATAGGCATCCTGCATCAAGAATTCGGGCTCACACATCATGCAAAGGTCGAAGACATAATACGAGGGCGGCGAAAATTCAAGAAGCTTACCGAGGAGGACATGCAGAAGCTCATGGAGCGTTTCGAGCTTACGGAAACACAGTTAGACTTCGTGCTACGGCTGGCGGACATGCCTTCTGGCGTGCGCTCTGGGATTCTCGACGAGCTGGAAATCCCAGAGGACGAAATCCTTGAAATATATGCGGCAATCCCGCAGGTGGAGTTAGATGTTAACGAGGTGCTTTCGATCTTCGAGTTCATGGGCTTGAGCTCCAAGATTCTGGGAAGGCGCGCCTACGAGCTTTCAGGCGGCGAGAAGATTCGAGTGGCGCTCGCGGTCGAGCTCGCTGCTCGCCCATCTCTGCTCATCCTCGACGAGCCCTTTGGCGACCTCGACCCCCTGACAGCACGCAAGGTCTCAAACATCATAAAAGACATCAACAAGACTTACAGAACTTCATTCGCCATCGTAAGCCACGACAGGGAACTTCTCGCAAACACCACCCATAGAATCATACTGATAAAGGAAGGCGTGCTCAGGGAGAATGTGAGCAGGGAGGAGCTTAGGAATATTTAGGTGATAAGATGTATGAGGACGTGGATTTGGTTTTAGTGGGGCATGGGAGCGTCCTACCATATAACGAGCAACTCTTGCAGACCTTCCGCAGGAAAGTAGAAGAGCGCCGCTTATTTCGCTCGGTCCGCATAGCCTTCCTGCAGAAGAACAAGCCCACGCTCGAAGAGACTTTGGAGGAGCTTGCCGTTGCTTCTCCGGGCGGGAAGGTTCTCGTGCTCCCCGTCTTTCTGGCGAGGGGCACGCACACGCTCAAGGACATTCCGGAAATACTGGAAAGCTACGGGGAGAGCTTGAGAATAATATACGGAGAGCCGCTCGGCGCCGACGACCGCATCATCGAAGTCCTCTTGGACAGGGCAAGAGCCACGCTGGTAGCGGCAGATAAAGCTTGACGCATTGTGGTAGCATTAGCTCTTAGCCCCCCACGTGCATATTGTCGGTGCGCAGGGCTTTTAAGGCGGCGGTTTAGAGGTTGGGGGTCTGGAAATCCGAGGTAGAGGATGTCATCAAAAAATCTCCTCATTTTATTATATCTCTCAGTATTTCTTGGACCTTTCGGAGGGAATACGGTCCTTGCATTGATTCCCTCACTTGAAAGATTCTTTAACACCGATATTTCGTTTATAGCAGCGGCTATTACGCTTTACATGATTCCATTTGCGTTCTTCCAGCTATTTTCAGGTGCAATTTCAGATATTTATGGGAGACGGCATGTCATCATCTTTGGACTTTTTACATTTTCACTTGCATCCCTATTCTGCGCATTTTCGAACAAAATAGGATTGTTTCTTGGCGCAAGAGCTCTGCAAGGACTTGGGAGCGCCTTTATATCCCCAATCATCATGGCAATAATCGGCGACATCTTCCCATATGAGAAAAGGGGCAGGATAATGGGGGGATATAGCGCCTCGATAACAGCTGGGGTTGCTTTGGGACCATTAGTTGGAGGCTTTCTTGCGACTATTGATTGGAGGCTCGTATTTATGATGTTGTCCATGTTCGCTGGACTGTTGGGATTTATTTACATCCTTGCCTTCGAGGCTTTGGGTAGTACTTTAAGGCATAATGGCGGAATAGGAGAGGTATTTGGAAGAATAAATAGCGTGCTTAGAAACAAAGAGGTTTTGCAACTCTATTTGATGGGGTTCGTGATATTTTTTGGGAACATTGCAGCGATGACGTTCTTGTCAGAT
>QMVQ01000212.1 GCA_003661185.1 Candidatus Alkanophagales archaeon
ATAAAAATGATGCAAAGTTCAACCCGAGGGCAAATGCGATGATTCATAATTTCTGGTCTCCTCGCTATCTATATAAGCGGATAAGCGAGAAGGCGGAAGAATACGGAATAAGAACGAGAAGGGCGGATGAAAGGGGCGGCACAAGCAGCGAATGCCCACGCTGCGACTCAAAACACGTAACAAAGAGCGGCAGACTGTTCAAATGCATGGACTGCAAACTAGAGGCACACAGAGACGCGGTAGGGTGCGTAAATATAGGGCTCGCTCAGGGGGAGAGACTCCCTGCGGGGTCATTAACCGGGCGGTGGCACGCCCTCTGCTCCTTGAAGCAGAAACTTCTCACGCTTTAGCATGAGAGGATGGCAGAAACATCACTAAAAAAGTTACTAAGACCGCAAAAATATTAAGCAGAGAGTGTAATTACTTTATTAAACATGACAAAAAGCGTCGTCCATGACGCCTTGAAACATTTGCCCGTTGCCGTCTTCACTGTGGATGCTGACGGGCGAATAACGTCGTGGAACAAGGCTGCTTTTATCATCACTGGCTTTAAAGCTGAGGACGTTGTGGGTAATCCCTGCATATTCTTGAAAATATGTCCTGAGTGTCGGAAGTGGTGCAAGCTTCGCTCTCTGACGCAAGAGCAAGCGGCAGTAGAAGTGGAAAACGCTGGGGAGGGGGTCACTGGGGAGATTAAGATTATCGCCAAGGATGGCTCTAAGAGGTGGCTTCTCAAGAGTTTTCATCCGTTAAAGGACGAAAGTGGTAACGTGTTCGGCGCCGTCGAGTGCTTCTCTGACATCACGTCGCTGAAACGGCGTGAGGAAGAGCTTTACAAGCACGCTCGGCTTTTAGATAACCTTTACATATACGCCGGGCTTCTTGATGAGAGAGGTCGCCTACTCTTCGCAAACGCCCCGCTCGTCGAGGGTCTCGGCTACGCATACCACGAAGTTCTCGGGCGCCACTTTTGGGAGTGCGGCTGGTTCGCTCAGGACGCGAGACTGAGAAACAGTGTCAAGGACGCCGTTGTGCGGGCGTTGCGGGGCGAGACCGTCACGTTCGAAGCTGAAATCTTCGCAAAAGATGGCAGCCGTGTCCCAATAATCTTAAACGCAAAGCCTTTTCGCACCAACGAGATTCTTGAAGGCGTTGAGAAAATCGAGGGCGTCGTCGTCGAGGGCATTCTTATCAAAAGTCTGAAGGTGCTTGAGCAGCGGCTGCGAGAGGTTGAGGAGCTTTACAGGGTGCTCGCCGAGAAAACGCCCGTGGGCATTTACCTGCACAGAGGAGGACGCTTCGAGTATGTGAACGAGCAATGCGCGGAGATGGTTGGCTACTCTAAGGAAGAGCTGCTGAACATGAACTTCTGGGAGACGTCGTTTAAGGAAGAGCAGAATTTCGTGCGGGAGATAGGCCTGAGGCGGCTGCGGGGCGAGCTTGAGGCGACATACGTGGAGCATCGCCTCGTGCGCAAAGATGGCAGAATCGTTTGGGTCGGAGTTTATTCCCAAAGGGTCATGCTCGGTGGCAAGCCCGCAGTCCTCGGCACCATGATTGACATAACGGAACGTAAAGAGGCAGAGCTTGCGCTTAAAGCCTCAGAGGAGAAGTTCAGAAGCTTGTTCAACGCCCAGATGGATGGCATAGTTATTGTTGATGAGAATGGCATCCTTCTTGACATCAACAACCGAGTTGTAGAATTCACAGGTTTCAACCGTGAGGAGTTCATCGGTAAGAGTCTCTGGGAACTTAAAGCGCTCACTGAGGAGAGCAAGAAAAAGATTGCTAAGATGCTGCCGAGGCGGATAAGAGGTGAGGAGTTCCCACCCTATGAGGTTGAAGTCGTTACGAAGGACGGTAAAATCATCCCGTTTGAGATTCACGGCAGCCAAATTCTTTACGAGGGGCGAACGGCGGCGCTCGCGGTCTTCAGGGACATCTCAGAGCGTAAAGTCGCAGAGACCGCCATTAGAGAGGCGAAAGAGCGCTACGAGATGCTCTTTGAGGAAAGTCCTGACGGGCTGGCAATCGTAGAGCCGAACAACATCATAATCATGGCTAACAAGGAGCTTGCGAGGATGGTAGGCTACGGTAGGGAGGAAATCGTAGGTTCGCCGTGGATGAAGTTCGTGCCTGCGGAGGAGGCGGAACGCATTCTCGACCATTACCGGCGGAAAAGAAAAGACCCTTCTTACGAGGTGCCGACGCACTACGAGGTCACTTTGATACGTAAGGACGGTAGCCATCGCATCGCAGACCTGAAAATCATAGAGGTGTTTGAAGGGAAGACACTGCTCGCCCTTAGAGACATCACCGAACGTAAGGAATTGGAGGAAGAGCTCAAGGAGCGGCTGGAGGAGCTTGAAAAGTTCTACAAGGTTACCGTCCACAGAGAACTCAAGATGATAGAGCTTAAGAAGCGGATAAAGGAGCTGGAGAAGGAATTGGAGCTTTTGAAGACATAAAGAGGTGCCCGCATTCCCGCCTTTTCAAGGTGGGTAAGGGCGCCGAAACATTTTTATAATCTTACCCTTTTTTCTAACATGGGGAAATGGGGGAAAAAGCGACCATAAAGGTAAGTAAGGAACTTGCAAACAGATTAAAGAAGCTAATGGACGTGGGAGATTCATACGAGAAGGTAATTTGGAGGCTATTAGAATGTTACGAGAGGTCACAAAAATGATAAAGGCTCGCTTATTGGAGCCTAATAGGAATAAGGAGATAGGGTTAGATTTAACCTTAGAGGCTTTTAGGGAGGCTTGCGTTAAGTTTGCTCAAGCTTTGGAGGAGGCGAAGGTGGAAGGTAGCAAACAAAAGATGCGAAAGTGTCTAAATGGTGATATATATTATAAGGTTCGGGAGGAGACGAAATTGCCGACGGTTTTGGCGCAGAATGCGGCGGATGTTGCGATAGAAGCGTATCGCTCCTATAAAGATAGGAAAAAGAAACGTAAGAAAGCCACGTTTCCGAGTTTCAAGAGGCTAAGGAGTTTTAGGCTCGATAAAAGAGGCTTTAGGTTAATAGATAGCGACAATAGATACCGCTTCTTGATTTCTCTAAGGCTAATAACAGGAAGGGTTGTAATTCCTTTAGAGGCTTTGGAGGAGCATTATCCGTATAAAATGCTTGAGGAGGTAATGAAAGGAGAGTGGTTGGTTAAATCC
>QMVQ01000213.1 GCA_003661185.1 Candidatus Alkanophagales archaeon
CCGCCACCTTCCCCTCAAGCTCCCTCGCCTCCGTCTCTATTTTCTCCCTCTCCAGAGCGCTAAGTCTTGACAGCCGCATCTCAAGTATTTCCTTTGCCTGCACGTCGCTAAGCCGAAACCTCGAAACCAAAATTCTTCTTGCGTCCTCGGTCTTCCTTGCTGACTTTATTATTCTTACAACCTCCTCTATGTTGTCCAGTGCCACAAGAAGCCCCTCGAGGACGTGCTTCCTACGCTCTGAGACCTCAAGCTCGTAGTTAAGGCGACGGCGCACGACTTCTTTGCGATGTTCTACGTAATGCCTAATCAAATCCTTCAACGTAAGGATTCGAGGCTCGCCGTTGACGAGTGCAAGGTTTATGATACCGTATGAGACTTCAAGCGGCGTGTGCTTATACAGATTGTTCAAAATAACCTCAGGATTCGCACCGGGCTTGAGCTCGATGACTATCCTCAGTCCTCGGCGGTCTGATTCGTCCCGCAAGTCGGCAATGCCCTCTATGCGCCGCTCCCGCACGAGATTCGCAATCTCTTCGACGAGCGCACTCTTGTTCACTTGATACGGGATTTCCTTGATTATTACACGGGCTCGCCGCCGTGACTCCTCTATCTCCACGGCGGCTCTTATCCTTATGGTGCCACGCCCCGTCTCATATGCTTTTTTTATCCCCTCAGTCCCGAGAATCACGCCGCCCGTCGGGAAGTCCGGACCTTTTATCGCCTGCATCAACTCCTCGATGCTCACCTCAGGCTCGTCTATGAACCTTACGATGGCATCCACGACTTCGCTCAAGTTGTGCGGCGGCATGTTCGTCGCCATGCCCACTGCAATGCCGGAGGTGCCGTTCACGAGAAGGTTCGGGAGGCGTGCGGGCAGCACCACCGGCTCTTTCAGCGTGTTGTCGAAGTTTGGCATCCAGCCAACAGTGTTCTTCTGGATGTCCGCTATCAGCTCCCCAGCAATTTTGGAGAGGCGAGCTTCGGTGTTGTGATGTATGAAGCCATTCCCGACAAAGGAGTTCGGTCCCGGGACGCGCAGGGAGTAAACGGTCTGTTGTCCATCATAATGGACTGCCGAGACTTTCGTGAAGTAGAAGTGCCTTTCGAGGAGCCAAAGGACAAAAATAAAGTCTTCAGGCTCTAAAAACTTCTCAAGCTCTGGGAGGTATCTTGAGAGACGCTCGTAGCGGTCTATATTGTGCTTTTGTAGCCATATGTCCCAGCCTCGACCTTTGTAACGTTCGCGCAAGTAATCTGCGAAGAAGGGGATGAAATCAGTCTTGCTGAGAGCCTCCCCCCTAAACTCCGTGAGAAGTGTTTCAAGCTTTCCTTGCTTCTTTCCAGCAAAGCCTATTTCCCTGGCGAACGTTGCCACGTTTTTAATTCCTGAGATGAACAGTCTCCAATTTTTTCCATCTCTGTGGAGCTTGGAGACCACGCCGAAGGAGAGGAGAAGAACCTGAAGGTCCTCAAGAAGCCTCCTGCTCTTCGAGCGGTAGGCGAGGAGTACTGTATTCTTTCCTTTAGAGACTGAGCCGCCTCCCCCAAAGAGGGCTTTCAAAAAGGCTCTCTGAACCTCTTTCGGCGAAGCTAAGACAGCCCTCGGAACCCTCCTCTCCCCACTCTTCTCGACGAAGCCGAGCGCCTCCACCAGGGAGAGAAATTCTCTCACGTAGATTTGAAGCTCTATCACCTTCTTTCCGTTGGGGAGCGTGTGAACGTAGCGGCAGTAGCGGGCATCTATGAGCTTCTGAAGCTCGTTTTCGACAGCAGCCACGAAGTTGGGGTCGGTGTTGTTGAAGCCTACTTTCCCTTCAGAGACGTAGCCTCCTGCGAGGAGGGCGCCGAGGAGGAAGGCAAGCCCCTCCGTCACTTCTGGGGCGAGGGGGCATCCCGTCTTGTAACGCTCTTTGGCGGAGGGGAAACCCCTCTGGACCACGAGCCAGTCCCCGGGCTTCAAATCCCCAAGAAGCTTCCAAGCGAGCGTCGGCCGACCGTCCTCGCCACGCACCCACACGAGGACGGGATGGTTGCTCGTTCCGGAAAAGCTCTGCCCCATCTCGGTCTCGACACGCAGGACTGGGTGGCGACCTGAGTTGAAAAAGCAGTCTGCAAGCGCTTCTCCTAAATGAGAGAGAACGCCGAGCGAAATCTCGTGCTCGGAGCATTCCTTCGACCTCGGCACCACGTCCTCAAGCCGCATCAAACCCCTCTCTGTAACAATCAGCGTCTCCCCGGTAAGGCAATAGCGCATTGCCGCTGGCGCGTCGCCATCCACCGAGCCGAAGTTCCCTTGCCCGTCAATCAGCGGGTAGCGATACGAGAACGGCTGCGCCATCCTGACGAGCGTGTCGTAGACGGCAGCGTCGCCGTGCGGATGATACTTGCCGAGAACCTCGCCGACGACCCTTGCGCACTTTTTGTGCGGCTTATCAGCGGTCAGCCCCATCTCATACATTGCATAGATGATGCGGCGGTGTACTGGCTTCAAACCATCACGCACATCTGGAATCGCCCTTCCGACGATGACGCTCATCGCATAATCAAGGTAAGAAGTGCGCATCTCGTCCTCGACACTCACAGGGATGACCCTCGTCTCTGAAGACATGAAAATAGGTTGCCACGCCCGCATATAGGCTTTTCTGTGTAATTCGACGGCATCCTGCTTGTGGCAAGTTCCTGCCTAAGCACGAGACCTAATAGTCACTTCCCCGCCTTATGATGTAATACGAGGGCTCTCGTGACGACATACCCTACGAAAAATACCTTGAGTTTACTGAGAAATGGCTGGAAAGGTGCCTTGAGTGGATCAAGCCTGACGGAAGGATGTGTTTAAACATCCCTTTAGACAAGCTAAAGGGAGGAAAGGGATAGGCATGGAAATCAGCAGAAAATATCGTGAATTGGCTGTGAAGAGGTTAAAGGAAGACATCTGCCAACAAAAGGGGGACATGCTATTCCAATCTTAGAAATCTCACGCCTCCCCCTCCCCCCGCCAAGCTTATGGTTTAAATGATGGGGGAAGTTTTATGTATAGTTATTTTTGTCTCGATGGGCTGGAGCGGCTTTCTTTATGCCAGTTTTCCAGCCCGATGCGGGGTGCGGTCTTACAGCCACCCCGATGAGCGGACGGCGTCCCTCCCGCCCACGATTTCCAA
>QMVQ01000214.1 GCA_003661185.1 Candidatus Alkanophagales archaeon
AAATTCACCTTTTCTTTGCAATTGCCCAAATGTGCAGCGATCGCGACGCGCGAGAACTCGAAAGCGAGCTCGAGAACTACAGAAAAATGGTCGGGAGCTCCATGGATGCGATTCTTGCGACGGACGTTGATGGCAGGATAACCTTCGCGAATCCCGCCGTCAGATTTTACGGTTACAGCCCTAGCGACTTGATAGGCAGGAGGATCTTCGAGTTCCTACACCCAAAGTACGTTGATGTGGTGAAGGGGTCCATAGAGAGAAGCACGGCAACCGGTCAATATCAGAGGGTGGAAGTTGAGATTAGGGACAAGTCGGGCAGTTACAGGTGGGTCGAGGCCGTTGGAGAGAAGGCTGAAGGAGAGCGAGGAGATGTACAGAACCCTCGCTGAAAGCTCGCACACGGGCATTTTGATACTGCAAGAGGGGAGGGTTGTATATTCGAACGCTAAGCTGTCCGAGATGGTGGGGTACAGCAGAGAGGAGCTGAATGAACTCGACCCATTCAGCATCGTGCACCCGGATTTCAGAGAGATGGTGGTGTCTAGGTACAGGGCGAGAGAGGCTGGCGAAGATGTGCCGGAGGACTACGAGATAAAAGCGATCACCAAAGACGGAAGGGAGAGGTGGTTCAATGTACTGTCCACACGGATAAGCTTCAGGGGCAAGCCGGCGGTGTTGGTTAACCTCGCGGACGTTACCGACATCAAGGAGAGCGAGGAGAGGCTCAAAAAGCTGAACACAATCCTGTCAGTGATAAACGAGGTTGGGAGGATTTTAACCCACGAAAGGAGTATAGATCTGAACCAAATCCAGTTCATCCGGCACTCCAGATTCGGATTCAGCAGCATATATGGATACCTCCGCGTTTAGTTTTCCAAAGCGGATTTTACACCGCAAAAAATCCGAGGGGGATCAAGTCGAACAGGGTAATTCAAGCGCGTTTGCGGAGTGGTTGGGCTGTCGTACTCCCGTTTATTGAAAGAGAAGAGGTTTTTGGTGCTGCTGTTTTGCTTAGAAACGAGAAGTTTGACGACGAGGAGCTGCAGTTTTTGGAGACCCTCGCAAGGGATGTCTCATTTACCCTTCGATCGCTGAAAATGGAAGAGGAGAGGAAGAGGACGTTTAGCATCATAGTCGACAACCTGAGGCAGTTTGAGGAGCTGGCCGACAGATTGAGGAATCCCCTCGCAATAATAAAGGGTTATCTGGAAATTCGCGGGGAGGTAGACGACGAAACCGTTTTAGAGAACATCAAGAAGCAGACCGACAGGATCGAGGGCATACTCGACGAGCTGAGGGCGAGAGAGATGGTCACGTACGAGATGAAAAAAGCGCTTGAGCGCTAACCTCCGAAGACTCGCTTCAGCACACCGAGCACGACGCCTATATTCCTCTTCTTGATCTCCCTTAAAATAAAGGCCGGCCTCAGGTAAAAGCGAACATAGCAGTACTTCAACAACCTCATGATCTCGTCGGGAGACATGTGGAAGTTCTTAAGCACCGGCCTCCCAGCTGTGTACTCGTCGTAGTTCTCGGTAAGCAGCATACCGTTCCTCTTCGCCTCCTCGTAAATGCTCGTTCCCGGGTATGGTGTTAAGATCGAGAACTGCGCATAATCGGGATCGAGCTTTATCGCCAGCTTAAGGGTCTGCTTTATGTCCTCCCGTCGCTCCATGGGAGCCCCTATTATGAACGAACAGATAACGGCAATTCCAACCTTTTTGGTCAGCTCGACAGCTCTTCTCACCTTATCCAGACTTATCCTCTTGTTGTAGTACCTCAGTATGTCCGGATTCGCGGATTCTACGCCGTAGTAAATTGCCGCGCAGCCAGCATCCTTCATCTTTTTGAGCAGTTCTTCGCTGATGGTGTCGACACGGGACGAGCAGCTCCACTCTATATCGATTCCTCTGCGTTTGACCTCGTCGCATATCCTTTCTACTCTCCTCTTGCTAAGGGTGAACGTGTCGTCGCCAAATGCGATGTGCTTCGCGTTGAATTCGCTTACGAGCCACTCAATCTCGTCCACGACGTTTTCAGGACTCCTAGCTCTGAACTTCCTTCCCATGAAGAGGGAGGAGCTGCAGTACCTGCAACTGAACGGGCAACCGCGAGACGTTATCATCGGGAACTGCTCGAGCTTGTGTCCGAACACCCTGTACTTCTCCAACGGCATGAGGTCGAACGCCGGGAAGGGGATGGAATCCAAGTCCTCGATGAAACCCCGCTTCGGATTCTCGATTATCCTGCCATCGCGTTTGAAAACGACACCCTTGACACCGTCGAGACTCTTGCCGGCTTCGATTTTCTCAGCAACTTCGACGATCGTCTCCTCACCTTCGCCAACGCAAACCGCATCGACGTAATCGTGCCTGACGGCTTCTCGTGGTCTGAACGTGACGTGGACGCCACCTAAAATCACGAAAACGTTTGGAAAAGCTTCTTTAATCTTTTTAGCGTACTTCAGGGCTGCGTTGAATGTTGGAGTGGTAGATGTGATGCCAACGATTATAGAATCCTTGATCCTCTTCAGTAGCTCGGCATGGCTAAGTTTCTCGGCGAGGTCATCTATTATCTTGACCTTGAATCCCCTCTCCCTCAAAACGGATGCCAGGTATCCGAGTCCAATCGGTGGCGTTGTTATGTCAAGCCTGCGGGCGACTTCGACGTTTGCGTTGGGATTTATCAGGGTGATCATCTCGCCTCGACTCTGGGGCGATGCAACATCTCCCAGTACCTCCTGTTACGTATGCATCCTGGATCCGGTTTCAGGTAGTCTCCAAAGTAATTGTAAGCCCTAGCCCTGCAACCACCACAGACGTAACGATAGCTACACTCTCCGCAGCCCTCGATTATATCCCTCTCTCTCAGCTCCCTAAACACCTCGTTTTCCCTCCATAGCTTTTCTAAATCATCGTACCTTACGTTCCCGACCTTAAGCGGAAAGAACACACACGGTTGGATGTCTCCGTTTGCTCTGATTGAAAAGTAAAATCTGCCTGCTCCGCATCCACCGATGAACTGTGCGAGTTGCTCAATTCCGTCGCTGACGTTCAGGTTATAGAAGTGAGTCGGGATTATGCTGCCCTGGCACTGCAGCGCGACACGAGCGAATTGCGGGGCTGTGGACAAGAGAGCGAGGCCGGAGGAGAAGT
>QMVQ01000215.1 GCA_003661185.1 Candidatus Alkanophagales archaeon
AACAACGGGGGAGTAGGGTAGCTTGGTCATCCTGCGGGCTTTGGGAAGCCGAGGTGGGAGCCGAGGGCTCAAGACGGCCTGAGACCCCAGTTCAAATCTGGGCTCCCCCATCAATTTCGTTTAGTCGCCGCAGAGCCGCATTATCGCCTCTGCAAGGTCGCCTTTTGCGTCTTGCAGCGCCGCTCGTGCTTCAGCCTCGCTGCACCCTGCTTTCTCCATGACGAGATTAACGTCCTCTTCAGAAAAAACAACGTCCTCCGTGACACGGGGGCGCTCCTCAGGCGTTCCGACGATTTGGTAAGTTTTAGCGCCAGGTGCATTGACGACCGTAACGTTTGCATCTCTGAAGACGAGTTCGACGTCCGCCCTTCGGATTACGACCTCCTCGACATCGTCGAGTTCCTCGACGTTGATGCCGAGCTGTTGCATCATTTGCTTTAGCTTCTTCGGGCTCACGCCCCGCATTCCTCTCATGAGTAAAACTTTTTTATCTCCCGCTTTAATAAATTCTGGGGCCCGTGGTCTAGCGGTATGACGTCGCCCTTACGAGGCGAAGGTCCTGCGTTCGAGTCGCAGCGGGCCCATCATCGTCAAAGTGGAGGAGATGAGCGTCGCTGAAGAGCTGGTAACGAGCATCTTCCAGCAGGACAAGGAATTACATGTTGTGCTCTCTGACGTTCTGAGGAACAAGTTACGTGTGAATATCGCAAAGTTTAGCGAGTGCGCCGGCATCCCACAGAGCACGCTCTACAAGATTCTCTCCGGCGAGCGAGAGCCCAACATGAAAACCTTTATAAAGATTGTAAGGGCGATAAGGAGGATAGAGGAGGAAAAAGGCGGTAAAAAGAGGAGATTCGTGGCGGTCATCGCCTCACGCCCGGTGCTTGACGGCATAGAGATGCGAAGCGTGGACGTTGACGGCGAGAGGCTTGATATTAAGGAATACCCGGCGACGAGCATCGAAGACGCCATAATTTCTGCGGTGAAGGCTGAGCGTGAAGGTGCTGCTGCCCTCGTCTGCGCTCCGATACTCAGCCCTGTGGTGGAAAAGATACTCCAAATCCCCATCATCACGATAAAACCGAAAAGCAGCGTGATAAATGCGATAAAAGCTGCTGCAAGGAAGGCGACAGGATGATGAAACATGAAAGTTGCATTGGGGGGTACCTTCGACCCTTTACATGATGGGCATAGGTTATTGCTTCAGAGAGTATACGAGCTTAGTGACGGCGATGAGATAGTTATAGGGCTGACCTCTGACGAAATGGCACGCAGCCGCCGGTGCAGAACCGTCCTCTCCTACAAAGCGAGAGCTGAGAACCTCCGTCAATACATGTTTCGGAAATATGGCGTGCGCGTGCGCACTGTGGAGCTGAACGACCGCTTCGGCATTACTCTTGACGAAGACCTCGATTATATTGTAATATCACCTGAGACCTATACAGTAGCGCTTGAAATTAACAAGCTCAGGAAGGCGCGGGGTATGAAGCCCATAAGAATTGTGCGAGTGGAGCACGTGAAGGCGCAAGACGGGAAAATAATATCCTCGACGAGAATTAAGAGCGGGGAGATAGATAAGCACGGCGCCCTTCTGGTTTAGGGGGTCACGATGTTTTTCACAGTGGAGGAAAAGGACATACTGGCGGGAAGGACCACCGACGTTTATTTCTTAAGGACTGAGGAGGTTTTAAGAAAAAAAGGACTGAATCCAAAAGTCGTTGCGGAGGTTACGACGACGCAACGCGGTTGGGGCGTCTTTTCCGGACTGGAAAACGTTGCGCATATGCTTGAGGGCAAGCCCCTTGACGTTTATGCTATGCCTGAGGGCACGGTCTTCTTCGGCGACGAGCCCGTCCTCAGGATAGAAGGGCGGTATTTGGACTTTGCGAGATATGAGACGGCGATTTTGGGCTTTCTGTGCCACGAGTCGGGGATTGCGACGAAGGCGGCAAGGATTAAAAAAGCGGCAGGCGCCGCCCAAGTCATTTCCTTCGGGACGCGGCGTCAGCACCCAGCCCTTGCGGCGGTGATTGAACGTAATGCTTATTTAGGCGGCATGGACGGGGTCAGCAACGTCGCCGGCGCCGAAGCCATCGGAATAAAGCCGATGGGGACGATGCCACACGCTCTTATTATCTGCTTCGGCGACCAAGTGGCGGCGTGGAAAGCTTTCGACGAAGTTCTTCCCGAAGACGTGCCTCGCATTTGCCTCTGCGACACGTATTACGATGAGAAAACGGAGGCGGTGCTTGCGGCTGAGACTCTCAAAGAACGGCTGGAGGCGGTACGTCTTGATACTCCTTCGTCTCGGCGGGGTGATTTCCCCCGTCTTGTGAAAGAGGTAAGGTGGGAGCTTGACATAAGAGGCTTCAAGAACGTGAGGATTTTCGTGAGTGGCGGCATTGATGAAGAGGAAATTATCGAGCTCCGGAACGTGGTCGACGGGTTCGGCGTCGGGACGTGCGTTGCGAACGCTCGGACCATAGACTTCGCACTTGACATCGTAGAGCGTGAAGGGACGCCGTGCGCAAAGCGTGGCAAACTCGGCGGGCGGAAGCAAGTTTATAGGAAGCCCGGCACGCTCGACGACAGGGTTCTGCTGGAGTCGGAGGAGCCGCCGGTGGGCTACGAGCCGCTGCTGAAGCCCGTGCTCAAAGAGGGCGAAATCGTCATGAGGTTCTCTTTAAGTGAGGCGAGAGAGAGAGTATTAAAGCAATTAAAGCTTTTACCTTGAACATGAGCGACAATTTTAACAAAAGGGCGAACGCACTCGCAGAGGAGTATTGGCGGCTAAAGGAGAAAATCGCCAAGCGTGATTATGAAAAGGAGCTGCGGGAGATCGAGAAGCTGTTAGAGCGGGGAATAAGCGGCAAACTGCGCGACGAGCTGGAAAGGCGGGCAAAGGAAATGCGGATGGAACTGGAGTCAAAGCGTGGGGCGTTCTCAGCAATAAAGGACGTCACGCGGGATTTGCTCGAACTCACGGCGCGCTTCGCCCCAAATCTCGACCTCTGGAACGGGGAGCTTTATCCATATGACGACGAACCGCTGTCCGAGCATTATTTTACGGCGATGACCGACATCATTTTCGGAAAGCCCATGCCAGAAATCAGGTTCAAGAAAGCTGTAATTTCAGAGG
>QMVQ01000216.1 GCA_003661185.1 Candidatus Alkanophagales archaeon
CGGGAACGGAGGCTGATAGTGAAGACCGGTTTCAAGTTCGGCTCGCACTTCAGAGTTTACGAGCGCATGGAGCAGCCACACTCGAAATACCTCGTGCACGTCGTCCCCCGAGAACACATTTTCGTCAAGCCCGAGCTTTCGAGAGCAGTCCGCCTTGCGCAAAGCGTCCGCAAGCAGATGGTTTTCGCCTACGAGGATACCGCTGATGCTACCGCCGCGGAGGGCGTTACTGAGAAGACGGGCAGCAGCCGCATTAAATATGTGGGCGTGGGCAGGGTGAAGCTTTAACTCGCCGGTGCTGTGACGAGACGTAATGGGCATAAACTTAGGAATACTTAATATATTTAGGCAAGGTTAAAATTGTGAGATGGGGCGGCGATGGGAGTTAAGTAAGCGGGCTGAAGACTACCTCCGGGTCATCTTAGAAGTGGTAGAGGATAAGGGCTACGTCAGGGTCAAAGACGTTGCGAGTGTTCTTAACGTGAAGCCGCCAAGCGTGGTGGAGATGCTTCAGAAGCTCAATGCCCTCCGTCTCATCGAATATCGGAAGCACGACGGCATCACCCTCACCGAAGAAGGGCGGAAGATCGCCGAGGTAGTGAAAGAGCGGCATGATGCCGTAGTTGCGCTCCTGCGGCTCATCGGCGTCGCTGAAAACGTCATCGAAGAGGAGGCGCACGTCATGGAGCACGAGTTGCGCCCTGAGACCATTCTCCTGATAAAGCGTTTCGTGGTGACGCAAGGAGGGTTTCGTGGTGACGCAAGGCGACTGATACGAATTCGGTAGCTCCGCCAAATCTAAATAGCTGATTTCCTAGTCCGAGCTTAACGACCTTAAGGAATTCTTTTTCACGCCCTAAAAGTGAAGTGCTTTCGATGAAACCATGGGAGAGATACGAAAGATAAATTCTGTGCGTGTTGGAGGCGTTGCGACTACGGCAGTTACGTCCACCGCTGCTAAGGATGCGAATGACGAGGAAGAGCGGGGCGGCGTGCGTGCTAACGTCACCAGTTACCGTGGCTGTGATTTATTCCTACTCGCCGTTCGCACGGCACTCCAGCGTGAATTGGACGGTGGCTGTCGAGGCTGCTGTTAATAACGTGAGTCCTCCGTTTCTAGTCATGCTTGGCATCCTCGAAATCGCAAGCCCGAACATCAGCGAGGCTGTCAAAATCCTAGAGGCTCAGAACGAACATTACTGAGCTTTCAAAACTGCGCTCTCCATTTTCAACGACGCCTCCGTGAATGCCGTAGAGACTTCCGCTGAGAAGCTCGCGGCGCCCGCCGAGCTACATCTTAGGAAAATTCAGAAATCCGAAAATTGTTAGGGAAGCCTTGTTTAGTGCCTAACGTCGCTCTCTAAATCATGGAACGGTGGCTGAGCGAGCTGCGTCCCGGCGAGCGGGGCGTCGTCGTCAGGGTTGTCGGCGAGCGAAAGCTGCGTCGTCGTATCCTTGACATGGGAATTGTTTCCGGCACTGAGATTGAGGTTGTGCGGGTTGCGCCCCTCGGCGACCCCGTGGAGTTCAGACTTAAGGGCTATGAGCTTTCGCTGCGCCGCGCCGAAGCTGAAAACGTGCTCGTGCATGTCGGCGGGAGCGAAAGCAGCAAGACTGCAGTCCCTCTTGGTGTTGAGGCTGCGAAGAGTGTCGAGTCGCAAACCAAAACCCTGAAAGACGGGAGGGGGCGTTCATGATAAAAGTGGCGTTGGTCGGGAATCCTAACGTGGGCAAGACCGTGATTTTTAACAGCTTGACAGGTGCTCGTCAGCATGTCGGGAACTGGCCGGGCGTAACCATCGAGAAAAAGGTAGGGCGCTGCACGCACCATGGCGTCGATATGGAGATTGTGGACCTCCCCGGCACTTACAGCCTGACCGCCCGCTCGCTCGATGAACTTATCGCTCGTAACTATATCGTCGAAGAGAAGCCAGATGTCGTCGTGGACATCGTGGACGCCTCGAATCTCGAAAGAAACATGTATTTGACGCTATTGCTGCTTGAGCTAGAGGCGAAGGTCGTCGTTGCGTTGAACATGATGGACATCGCCGCATCCAAGGGTTACGAGGTTGATGCGGGCATGCTTTCAAAACTTCTCGGCGTTCCGGTCGTGCCGTGCGTCGCAATTCATGGCGAGGGCATCGAGGAACTTAAGGACGCCATCGTCGAGGCTGCGAGGCAAAAACGCCGCCACGCAACTTTCCACTTCGGCGAAGAAATCGAAGCGGCGATAAAGCGGATTGAAGCCATACTTTCGAGATGTGAGGAGCTTTCTCGGAGGTATCCGCTGAGATGGCTCGCAGTTAAACTCCTTGAGGGCGACGAGAGTGTCGAGGAACTTGTTTCGAAGTCCATTTAGGAGGGGTTATTGTGGAGGAAATTAGAAGGATAAGGGAGGAGCTCTCGAGGGAGCTTGGTGAGGATTTAGATGTTCTGCTGCCTACAAAGCGTTACGAGGTTGCGGAAGACGTTTTCAAGAAGAGCGTCCGCAGGAGAGGGGAGAAACTGACGCTTACCGACATGCTTGACCATGTCTTCTTGCACCGGGCGCTCGGCATCCCGATATTCCTGACGCTTATGTATGCGGTCTTCCAGTTTGCATATTCCGTCTCTGAGCCATTCATGGTGATGCTGGAAGCTGCTTTCGGCTGGCTCGGCTCGCTCGTTGGCGAGACTGGGACGCCACTTGCATCCCTTTGGGTTGACGGCATTTGCGGTGGGCTTGGCTTCGTTCTCGTCTTCATCTTTCCCATTTTCTTCCTGTTCCTTGCGCTCGCAGTCCTCGAAGACTCCGGCTACCTGCCAAGAGCCGCTTTCGTCATGGACCGCCTCATGCATCGCCTCGGACTGCATGGGCGTTCGTTCATTCCGCTACTCCTCGGCTTTGGCTGCAACCTTCCCGCAATCATGGCAACCCGTGTCATCGACGACGAGCGCGACAGGCTCATCACAATCCTCGTAAACCCACTGATGTCATGTAGCGCCCGCCTTCCCGTTTACATGCTGCTCGCAGGCGCATTCTTCGGCGCCTACGCCGGTGCCGCTGTCTTCTCCATGTATGTGCTGGGCATCGCTCTTGCCATCCTCATGGCGTTGCTCTTTAGAAAAACCATCCCACAGCTCAGAGGTAAACCTGC
>QMVQ01000217.1 GCA_003661185.1 Candidatus Alkanophagales archaeon
CCATAGGAGAGAGTGCTGGTGAAGAGCGTCTCGAAGAGCAGTTGGCGGGAGCGGTATAAAGGGGAAAACAGAAAACCTGGCAAGCCTCGAATATCCGATAGAAACGCCCGCTAAGACCCAAGCGCGCACACGTTTCATCGAATTGAAAGTCGCTTAAACATCATTATTGCCGGCACAATTTTGTAAAACAAATTCAATTCCTCTATTTCCTCAAATAACGGCTAAAAAATTCGCAGACCTGCTCAGCAGCGTCGTTAATAACGCCACCGTAGAAGTGGTCGGTGTCGAGCACGAGTCTCTCCTTAGGCTCGCTCGCAGCCTCGAAGAGCTGCTCGAACTCCGAAAGCGGCGCCACGAAATCGAACCGCCCGTGGATGAAAAGCTTCGGTAGCCGGAAGCTGAGCGTCGCCTCCAGCCCGTTGACGCGGCGAAGGATGGACAGCGCCGCAAACGCTTTCACGTCCAGCCCGTTTTCAAGCGCTCGTGCCACCGCATTCGACGAAACGACCGCACCGAAAGAATAGCCGAGCACGCCCACCGCCTTAAACTCGCAGACCGCAAAGGAAAGCACCGAGAGCACGTCCTCGACCTCGGAGGCACCGCCGCTGTATTTCGAGTAGTCGAGGCGTAGCGAGGAAATGTCGGCGTCCGCAAGACACTCTGCGATGCGCACGAGCCGGACGTCGTGACGACAGCCGCCAAACAGCGGATGCGGCGGGCATAGCACCACGCAAGTTTTCCCCCTCTTTACAAGCGTGCACCTGACGCCATTAACAACAACGTCTTCCTTTCCCCTCATTTTCTCAAATTTCTGAATTCGGAAAGCGGCAGCAGCCGCTCCTTCTCCGTCCCCTTATGCGCCCAGACACGAAAAACCTGCATTGTGAGCTCCTTGCAGAAGCTGCACTCTCTACAGTTGCGGCTGCAATGCTTCCACTTCTCGATGGCGCCCTCTAATTCCTTGTTCGGCACATAAAACAGGTCTCGCAGCTCTCTGGTAACGTCGAGGAGCTCGAGGAGGTTGCCGTCGAAGCTTCGCTCCTCGTAAGCCCGCAATGCCCTCACAATCCAATTCACAGGTTGGGTCCTCCCCGCAATTTTGAAAAAGTGAATGCCGATTCCCTCGTATTCCTTGAGGTCTTCGGGGCGAATCCAAGGCGACTTCGTAATGAGCGTTGGATTTCGCACTCGCATCGTTGCGCACCTGTCGTGGTAGTAGTCGCTGAGCATTCCGACTTTTCGATCGACGCCGTAAAAATGCGACGTGAGGTTTGCGTGCTGGTAGCGAAATGGACACTTCCAGATACAACTCTCGTTCACTATCAGCTTTAACTCGCAGCTCGTTGCCTCCCTTATCTTTTCCAAAGTCTCAAAGTCCCTGTTGATGTTCGTGTCGAGCGTGATATATTTCGCCCCAAGCTCCTCGAAGAACAAAGCACGCTCCACAGAATCCACGTGTGCAAGACACGAAACTGCAACCTCCATGTCGTAGTTCTCAACTACTATTTCAAGGAAGAAAGGGTCAGTCACAGTGACTGAGTCCACTCCCACTTCCTCAAGCTTCTTTAAGTACCACTTCACCGCATTCTGCCCTTCCCTTGTCAGGTGGTAGCCACCGAGGCACGTCGTGTTCGCGACCACGTTCACGCTAATCCCGTGCTTGTGCGCAAATTCAACTTGGACGGCAAGCTCCTCGATGTAATTTGCATCCGTTCCGAGAATCGAACGTATTGAACCTATGAATTCTGAGGAGCTGGAAATGAACACCTCTCGCACCGCACCTCGCGTACTTTTTAGTATTGCTTTGAGCGCCTCTGCGTGCCCTGAGGACGCCACGCTTAGCTTCATGTTCCTACTCTTTTGGCGCTCCAATTAAATACATTTATCTTAGCGCACAACGACGACAACCACAAATTATATGCGTGCGGAACGATGGAAGATGGGGAGGACAGCATATCATCCGAACGCATACCTCCGGCTCGTGAGAAATGTGAAAAGCGGCCTTTCCGCAAGGACGAAAATCCTCAACGCTCTGAAGGATGAGATGACTGCTAAAGAGATAGCAGAAGCCTCTAAAATAAGTTACTCCTCGTCCATTCATCATTTGCGACTACTTGAGCGTGAGAGGATCGTGAAAAGGAAGGGGAAACGCCCGTATAGGTGGAAGCCAACAGGGATGGGGCAGAGAATGCTGGAGATGTAACTGAACTAAGCGACCGTGATTATCCACAGTGAGCCTGTCACATCAACACCGCAGCTCACAGCCCCACCGCCAAGGAAGCCCCCTTCAGGGGAGGAATCGGCGGAAGTTATTTATATTTTTAACTACCACCTTAATACGGGTGCTGAGAGTGGAAAGGGTAGTTGTCAAGGCTCTAAAGCTCAATTTGCTCCCTCTATCAAGGAAGAAAAAGAGGTTGCTTTCTGAGCTATTCAACTCTGCTGTTGCTTGCTGTAATGACATTCTTTCCATCGCTAAATCCGCCAATCCAGAGAACTTCGCCATCCTACATACCACCTCCTACCCGATTATCAGACGAAAATACAGTTTGCACTCCCAAATCCTCGTTGATTGCATCCATCAAGCATGGGAGAACTTGAAGACAAATCCAGATGGGTTTAAGCAAGTTCCTGTCAGATTTAACATCCCCCGTTCTGGTAAGTTCAGTAAGACTAAACGTGGAAATCCTGTTGTCGTCTTTGCATCGTTTAATGGAAACGATAGAATTGCCTTGCCAATCAAGCAGGATGGTGCTTATACGAGATTTGTTGAGCATCTTGAAGATGGTTGGATTTGCACACAGTTCAGATTGCACAAGGAGAATGGACATTACATCGTCATCGCTAACCTCAGAAAGAAGTTTAAGGTTAAACAGAATTATCAAGCTGTTATAGGAGTTGACGTTAACAGCGGTAGCTTTGCCATAACAGTTTTGGGAGGCGATACGGTTCTGAAACAGCTGTATTTGGGGCAAGATATATGGCACAAGCAGTGGAAGTTTATGAAGCGAAGGAGTAAACTTAGAAGTTATGCGGATAAAGGTAGCAGTAAGGCTCGGCGAGCCTTGCGGAGGATCAAGCATGATGAAAGAAAC
>QMVQ01000218.1 GCA_003661185.1 Candidatus Alkanophagales archaeon
CCCGACGGGTGGAGGAATGCCGCCTTTCTCACCCCCGTTAGCTTTTTAAAGTCGGGCTCCAATATTACCTTAAGCGGAAGCCCTAAGGCACCCTTTGGGAAACCGCTGTGGGGCGATGATGCTCTTAACTGTGTGGATAGGAGCGGGCTCCCGTCCACAGGGCTGCTGTCAACCAGCCTGATGTAGGGGTTGTCCTGCATGGCAATCACCTACAAGCCTCCCGTTTCAACGGGTGGTAGTTGACTCCCACACTTCCAGAATTATCCCACTAACGTTTATCCTCATGGATGCGCTGCGAAGCGTCAACTGCTCTGAGGATTTGGCGTTTTCAAGAGCTTCTGCTGGTAGCTTCCCTTCCAGCCGCAAATTAGCCGAGCCTTTTGCTGGAACTTCAACGGCATTCGGCAGACTCACAACGCTCGTGCTTTCTCCTACGGCAACTTCCACCGAAAGCTCTTCTACCTGCACGGGCACGCTCAGCAGCGAATTCAACTTCAGCTCAAGAACGAATGTCCCATCTTCAGATAGTTCGAAGCTCGCAACTTCCAAAAATTTCGCTTCGGCGTCGAGCTTGAAAGGCATGAGCCGCTTTACAGTCTTTGTCAGGTCTTCGGGAAAAAGAGCTGCCCGCCAACCATGCGTTGCGAACGCCGCCACAATGCACATGATTAATACGACCGTTGGAGCGGTAGAGAGGACGGCTTTTAGCATCACACCAACATGATTCTCTAACTTTATAAATCGTTTGCGAGCTGCCCCTCGACAGCATAATCTCCATACGCGCCGCATCCAAGCGATGGGCAACAACCACAAACCGAAAAGCTTAATTACTTATTAACATTGAACTCAACAAGGAGCTTAAGGATGCACGGAGCCGTCGGGAGCGGGGACGTGAAGAAGCGAATCATGAAATTGCTGGCGAACGAGGCGCAGCCGATGACAATTTCGGAGATTGCAAAGAAAGTGGGCGTGAGCTGGGCGACTGCGAAAACGCACGTGCTTGAGCTGTCGCAAGCGAATTTGTTGAAGGTGAAGAAGTTCGGGCGCAACTGGATAGTGTGGAAAGAGTTTGAGAAGCGGGAGCGGAGGACGTGCTCCGTGTTTAAGAGGTGAGAAAATGGTGGAGGAGAAAGGGAACATTACCGACCTTGAGTCGAAAGTGGTGTATGCGGACCTTTGCTGCTACTGTGGCGCCTGCGGGGCGTTCTGCCGTGAGTATATCACGTATGAGGACGAGAAGCCGACGACGAAGGAGAAGTGTTACGAGTATCACGGCGCCTGCTACGATTTCTGCCCGAGGACGTTCTTCGCACCGTTCGACGTCGAACGTGCGGTCTTCGGCGAAGTCCGCAAAGACAACGTGCTCGGCTACTACAAGGAGATCCTGACAGCGAGGGCAAAAGACCCCGAAATCCAAAAGCGGGCGCAGGACGGCGGCGTCGTCACCGCGCTCCTCTCCTACTTGTTGGAGAGTGGGAAAATAGACGCTGCAGCGGTGGCGAAGACCGCTGAGAGCGACGCTTGGAAGCCGGAGCCCTTCGTCGCAACGAGTAAGGATGACGTCCTTGCGGCAGCAGGCTCGAAATACACACAGTGCCCCGTGCTGCTCGGCGTCGGCGACGCAATACTCGACGGGAAGAAGAGCTTGGCGCTCGTCGGACTTCCGTGCCACGTGCAAGCGATGCGCAAGATTCAACTTTCCGAGAGCTTCGACGTCGGCGCTGACAAGGTCACGGCGGTCATCGGGCTCTTCTGCATGGAAACCTTCGACATGGAAGCGCTGAAGCAGAAGCTCGCCGAGATTGATGTGAAGATTGAGGACGTGGAGAAATTCAACATAAAGAAGGGCAAGTTCCTGATAACCGTGAAAGGCGAGGAGAAGAGCATCCCTATAAAGGACATGAAAGGAGCAATGCGCCCCGCCTGCCGGGTCTGCTACGATTTCGCTGCAGAGTTCGCAGACGTGAGTGTCGGTAGCGTTGGCTCCGAGCTCGGCTGGAACACTGTGATTGTGCGCAGCGAGCGTGGTGCGGAACTTGTGAAGGAAGCCGTCGAGAAAGGATATCTGGAGACACAGCCGCTCTCTGAGGAGGGAATAAATGCGGTGAAGACGCTCGCCACCCGGAAGAAGAAGGAGAACATGAAGAACATAGAGGCACAAGCGGGCAAGCTCAAGCTGCTGAACATGCTCGTCGAGCCGGAGCTGCTCTCGTTGCTCCTCCTCGAATAATTATTTTTTCTTTTTCGAACTCGAGTGATGCGTAAGCTGCAGGGCGACGAGCTGGTAAAAAAAGCTGTTAAGGCTATAAAAGCCGGCAACCTCGTAATATACCCAACGGAAACCGTTTACGGCATTGGAGCTGATGCATTTTCTAAGAGCGCCATAGTGAAGGTTTACGAGGTGAAAGGGCGGGATTTCCGCTCACCGATTTCCGTAGCGGTTTCTGACTACGAGATGCTGGAGGAGGTCGCCATCGTGGAAACGGCGGAGGAAGAATTCTTCATAAAGCAGCTCTTGCCAGGACCTGTGACGCTGCTTCTGCGGCGCCGCCCCTCACTCCCAGATATCCTCACGGGGGGCTCCGAGCTTGTCGGCGTGCGGCTCCCCGAGCACGAGCTGGCACGGAAAATAATAAATGCTACGGGTCCGATAACCTCAACGAGCGCAAACATTTCAGGAAGGAAGCCGCCGACTCGCATTGAGGAGGTCGATGAGGGACTGCGACGTGAGATTCACGTCGTCATAGATGGTGGCATTTCCAAATACGGAAAGCCCTCGACCGTCGTCGACCTCAAGTCCAAGAAAATAATAAGGAGGGGAGCAGGTTATGGAAAAGTATTGCATCTCTTGCAACGTGAGGCTCGTTGAACGTGGCTTTACGACGTTCCCGTGCCCGAACTGCGGCGAGTTCGAGATAAAAAGATGCGTGCGTTGCCGAAAGCTCAGTAACCCCTACGTATGCCCACAGTGTGGCTTCGTTGGTCCTTAGCTTAGGCATTACAGCACGAAGTCCCACTCTACGCGGTCCTCGCTCACGAATCTGATTTCCGGCTCGTAGAGCATGACGTGCTAGCGGGC
>QMVQ01000219.1 GCA_003661185.1 Candidatus Alkanophagales archaeon
GCAGTCCCACAGCCGCAGCTTCTTTGCAATTTCTACGAGGTTCAGCTCGCCACCGCTCTTCTCAAAGCCCTTTGCAACCAGCTCCTGCTTCGAACCTTTTGAGGTCGAGTTCAGCCTCCTTTTGCGTCTTCTTGAGCTCTCCATTGCTTACCGAGCGCCCGTGCCAGCTCCGGCACCTTCGAGGCGCCGAACAGCAGGAACGCCACGATAGTGATAAGCAGCTTCATATACCCAGAGGGGCATTGTGACAGCTGCACATAGGAACGAGAACTTCAGCCGCAAACCGACCCACTCCGTCGGACTGTAAACGTAAAGAGCATGTGTTGGGAAAAAATAATAGAGGGGGGATTTGCGCACCGGACCCGAAAAAAGAAGAGGGGCACGAATATGGAAAGTAGGGAGATGAGGCATGCTACGAGCCTGCGGCGCATCCGTTCTATCTTTGGTCATGGGGGTGCGTCCGTGAGCATATTTCGAGAGCTGGGTTATATAACTGCGGCAATTAAGAAGAAGCTTATGATTATTTTAAGCATAATTAGGAGGCATGTGCGTATCTTTCCCGCTCATGAATCACGTCATCCTGCGGATAAAGGGGGATTTGCTGCCCGAAGGCGTCATGCTCATTTCGGAGACGCTCAAAAAGTTCCGCAAGCACGAATATGTGGCAATCTTCACGCTCGCCGCTCTCTTCACGCCGCCCGACGTCTTCAGACAGGCGGGCGTCGCCGGTCCGCTCATTGCGTTTTACGAGGCGGGCATCGTCGCCGCCAGCATCACTGCGAGGCGGCAGGAAATGTATGTTCCTCTTAAAGTTTGAATGCGGGAAGAATGCGGGTCAGAGTGAGCTTACGCTCGGAGCGTATTCAGAAGCTACCGTTGAACTACAATTACATGGTAGCCAGTGCCATTTATCGAAAGATTATGAGCGTGCGCCCGGAGCTCGGCTTGCACAGCCGCCAACAGCGCTTTAAGTTTTTCACGTTCTCACGGCTGTTCCCCGAAGGCTTCCGCAGGGTCGTGCAGGACAAACTCTGGCTGAAGGACTGCCGCTTCCTCTTTTCGTCGCCGAAGGCGAGCGTGGTCTCGGCGTTCGTCGAAGGCGTCCTCGGAGAGCCGGAGTTTCAAATCACAAATGCGAGGTTCGTCGTGGAACGTATCGAGACGCTGAAAACGCCCGAAATTGGAAGTGAGGTGGTGTTCAGAACGCTGTCGCCCATCGTGGTGCGGACTGTCGTCGATGCCGATGGGCGGCGCAAAACTTGGGACCTATATCCGTCGGAACGGAAGTTCTACGAAAACCTCCGCAAAAACCTTTTGGGGAAGTATGAGGATTTCTACGGGACGCCGCCGAGCGGGGACTTCCAAGTGGAGCCGAGGGGGGCGGCAAAGCTCGTCAGAACGCAAATTAAAAATACGTGGCATCGGGGCACGATGATGAGCTTCGTCGCACGTGGCGACCCTGCCCTTCTCAAGTTCGGATATGAGGCTGGCTTCGGCGAGAAAAACTCCATGGGCTTCGGGATGGTGGAGGTTGTTAAGGGGCGTCAGCAGACATCAGAAAAGCGGCATGACTAATCTTTTCCGCCCCACTCGCTCGCTTCTTACTAATCCCTTCCTCTCGAGGCTGCCGACAAGCTTTATTGCCGCTGGCAGGGATATATCAAGCTTTTCGGCTATTTCGGAGACGCACTTCCCCTTACCAAGGACGTTCAAGACTTTGCGCTCGGAGGGCGTGATGCTCACGCTCGGCAGGAACTTCGGTAGTCGTATGATTTCGTCGTCCTCGCTTACGTAAACGATGGCTTTCACATGCTCGGGCTCGAGGAGTGCAGCGTAGAGGAGGGCGAACGACGTTATCTTCCGCCCGCCGGTGAGGTTGACGATAACTTGCCGCTCCCGCCTGATGACCTTCCGCAGGAGCTCGACGTTCTGCTCGAACTCGTAAGCTTCGAGCTTTAGCTCCTCATACGGCAGACCTAAGCCGGAGAAAAGGCGGCGAGCCTCCGCGAGCGCATCAGCGACCCTCCCTTCGACCTCCTCCTTGGTGGAGTAAACTAAGACGACCTTCGAGGCGCCGAACTCGACGAGCGGCTTGTAGATGTGGGCGGCGTGGAAACCGATGACGATGACGTGCGCCGGTCTCATACTTAACTTTTAGGTTAAGGGTTAATAATTTATATAGG
The DNA here is from genome assembly GCA_003661185.1 of Candidatus Alkanophagales archaeon. Classification (GTDB taxonomy): domain Archaea; phylum Halobacteriota; class Syntropharchaeia; order Alkanophagales; family B39-G2; genus Alkanophaga; species Alkanophaga liquidiphilum. The sequence continues at coordinate 2,184 of QMVQ01000219.1, forward strand.
TAATGGAAAGTAGGGTTAGGTGGGTGAAGTGTCCGAGGAGCGGCGGAGACCGAGGATTAGGGTCAAGGTGGAGGAGGTTTTTGAGACGCAGCCCTTTAAGGAGGAGATGCGGCGGTTTCTTAACGAAGTTTTCCTGAGACTTTTCGAGGAGTTTCGGCTCATCTCAGCAAAGGGCGGCTTCGGCTTCCGCGAGTATCCAGACATGAGCTACCCGATGCATATTCTGAACGGCATACCCGCTGCCATGCTCCTTTTAGAGCAGAAACTTCTCAAAAGCAGGGAGCTGTCAGGGCTTTTGTTGAGCGGAGATGCGGACCTTCGGATGCTTGTGAGGTGCGCAATGCTCTCCATCGCCCTTCACGACATCAACAAGCTCTTCGGAACGACCGACCTGAGAGAGGCGCTTGGAAGGCTTCCTGAGGTCGTCAGGCGGCTCGGTCTAGAACTTTCCGAGGAGGAAAAGAACATCGTCCGCTACTTAGTTCTCAGCACGGAAGACAGAACGAGATACACTGATCGGGAAATCACCGTCTCATTACCTCGGAGACGAGGACTCGACAGGGTGGTCAGGGAATACTTGCAGAATGTCGTGCACCTCGCAGACACAATTTCCCTCCCTCCAACCGAATCCTTTGCTGAGACGTCCCGAGAGCTTCATAAAAGGCTTAAGAGACACTTCGATGGGGTCCACTCCTTCCACTTTGAGGACACCCCTTACGAGTTGATTACGAGGTTCTTGCTGGAAGGAATCATGAGGCGAGTTTCCGGAAAGCTTCTGCTCGTGTCGCCACGGGGCTTCATCTGGCTCGGCGAGCCCTTAAGCAGGGAGTTTCTTGAGGGGGCTGTTGAGGAGCTTGCAGGAGAGTTGGAGGCGAAAATTCTGGAGCGGATGGA
>QMVQ01000220.1 GCA_003661185.1 Candidatus Alkanophagales archaeon
TGGTAGATAAGTTGTTGCATACACCAAGGGAGAAATGGATTGAATTTCTGGAGATGGAAAAGGAGAAGATTGACATCGTTGAGCGCTGTATTGACTTAGCATTTGACTGCGATTTTGAAGGTGCATTTCAAACCTTAAAATCAATTCTCTCAGGTTATGGTTGGTCAAATCATACGGAGCTCGTAGCACAGATATGGAGAGTAGTGGAGAAGAAGTATATTGCTGGTTTGAGCTATGCGCAGAGATATGAATTGCTAAAAGCACTTGCTGAGGCAGAGAGAGCACTTCAGATAGGTTGCACACCAATCATACAGCTCTCAGCATTTCTCGCTGATTGCGTCGCAATCTCAAGGTTGAGAGGTGAGAAGAGATGAAACTCTCTTACTCTGCGCTCAAGAACTATCTCACCTGTCCTTACAAATACTATCTCTCACAATTTTTCAGATCATTACCAAATCCAAAGCTTGAGGGAGGTAGGAGGGTGCATAAGGTGATAAGCAAATTCTACGAGGAGCTCTCAAGGAGGGGCGTCATTGAGGAGAGGGCAATTTATCCCACTGTCACAAGATATGCACAGGAGATATTGGGCGAGGATTTTCTGAACTACATCCCTGCATTTAAAAACTTTGAGAGGTTTGAGATATGGAGAAGAGGAGTCATGAGTTTGACACCAGCTGCAGTGGAGAAAAGTTTTGAGCGCGACGATTTAATAGGCGTTCCAGACATCGTCTTTGTGTGCAGTAATGGGAGGCTATGTGTGATTGACTGGAAGACATTTTCCATACCAAAAAGCGCGGATATGCAAGCATACTTTTATCAGAAGCTCACTGGCGCAGAATACATCATTTTTTTCTCTCTTGTTAGAGGGGTGAAAAAAATATTCAGAAAGGAGGAAGTGCAGAGGTGCGAGGAAGTCGTGGAGGAAGTCAGGAGGGAGATTCTGGCAGAGAATTTCCGTAAGAACAGAGGAGCATGGTGTAAGGATTGTGAATATCGCTTATTTTGCGAGCTTGAGGGTAGGGCGCGCATAGGAGGTGTGTTTTGATGAACATAGTCAGAAGGTGTGTTAACTTGCTCAAAGAGCGAAACATCCTCATTCTTCATGGTAGCACGGGTGTGGGAAAGACCTCAACTGCTTATGAGGTTGCGAAAGCGCTTGGGTATGATGTTGTAGAGTTGTGTGGATGGAATAAGGATGTCTTGATGCAGTTGAAGTCACTCATCAAGATGCAAGGAGACCTATGCGGTAACAAAATACTCGTTTTGCTTGATGAGGCAGATGGCGTTGCAGATAAAAAGAAGCTTAAGGCATTGTTGAAGGTTGCGAAGACAAAGATCATTTTGACAGTTGACAATGTGCAGAAATTTTCGTCTTTCAGAGATTTGGCATCTTTCGTTTATGTCACATCAAATCCTGCAGTGTTGGGTAACAGAGTTGTGAGAGATTATCGTCATGCGAGATTCGCAAAGGAGTTCAATGCTGAGGTGTTTGTTCATCATATTAATGATAGGGAGAGGTTCATGAATGCACTGCAGACTGGTGATTACACCGATATCAGTAGGAGCGATCTACTCATCTTGCTTGATTTGGCAGAGAAGGAGGAGTGTTTGACTGATGCATACTTCTTCATGAAGTTTCTTGCTCTCGCTGACTACGCATCAAAAACTGAGGTTTTGAGTGGGTTGAGAGTTCCTGTGAAGAAGATGTAGGATTGGGGGTGTTGAAATTATGGAGAGTATTGATTTGGAGATGCTGAAAAGGGATGTTGGGCGGAGGTTGAGAGAGCTTGCCGAGAAGCTCGGGAAGGATGTGCGAGAGGTTGTGGATCTCTTTAAGCAGGAGTATGGCAGAGAGGATTTGAAAGGATATCCTGAGGAGGTGAGGTTGAAATACGCACTACGACTGACATTTGCTAAATCCAGAACTTTACTGAATACAGTAAGGTTGAGAAAGGTAATTCCATTTGCTCAGTCATCAATTAGAAAGCTCAAAAGCGATTCTTTTGCAATTTTTGTCTCATGCTTCTTGCCTGATGATAAGCAACTCATTCATCTGCAATATCTGGATAGGGATTTGGAAAGAGTCAAAGAATGGCAAGAGGAGGTTGAGCTCTTCAGACTGTATGAGGATCTGAGAGTCAAAGCGATGAATGCTTCCGATATGTTCAGTGTGATGTCGGACACAAAGCTCACTGGCGGAAAGGAGATAAACATGGATTATGATGAATTTTTCAGCAGTATCGGAATCAAGAGGCTAAACTCTCTGAGCGAGCTGAAAAATAACATACACGCTATTGGTTCGCGCTTCAGCATGAGGGAGATGAAAATCATATCTGGTGTTGTAGTGGATGTCAGGGAGATAGAGCCGAGAGGAGTGCCTGTATGTCTTTATGACATCACAGATGAAAGTTTGCCAATCACGGAGGAAGTCGTTGGCGATGGAGCCATATTATCATCAACAGTTACTGTATGGTGTTCTACGAAATTTGGAATATATGATGAGGGAAGTGATATCTCGGTTCTTGGTTATATTATCCAAGATAGGATGACTGGCAGATTGAGTGTAACGGGGGAGTTTGTCTATCCAAATACAATTGTTCATATGAGAAGGAGGTGATGAATATGGGAGATGAGGAGATTGATATTTTGGGTTTGATTGAGGAGGAGATTGGTAGTGAGGAAGAAAGTGAGCAGGTAAGTGTGAAGGAGGAAGAGCAAAGCAAGGTAGATGAGGAAGAGCGCGCGACGGCAGAAGTGCAAGAGCAGGAAGAAACAAGGGAAGTAGTGTCGGTTGAGACGAAAGAGGAGATTAGGCAAGTGAGAGAGCAGAAAAAGCAAATTATTTTTGAGGATGAGACTTTCACGATAGAGGAGGTTGAGGAAGCAATACCAAAAACAGTGCTTGTCATAGCAGGAGAGAAAGGACATGGAAAGACAACACTTGCACTCTCCATGCCAGGTAGTATTGCAGTGCTTGCATATGATAGGAAGGCTGCACCGATTAAGTTCTTCTTCTACAAGGGCGATGAAAGGATTAAAGTGTTTGATATGCTCCGTTACTACAA
>QMVQ01000221.1 GCA_003661185.1 Candidatus Alkanophagales archaeon
GGTATAGTGATCCAATTTCCATAGATCTCTTCATTTACGATTATATTCCCGTAACCTGTAATTGAGATGAAACCTTCATCTAATGCTTGAAGTCTTAGTATTCCTCCCCTAAGTTCTATAGCTGGTGAGTTTAGATTGTTTAACGAGATAAGGTTACTCGCTACATACGAGTATAGATCTAGTATGTTCCTTCTACTGAGTAGACCTCTAGCTTTGATTACTAGTGCATTTTCAGCATCGGTTACTTCGAAGGGCATCTTTATCCCTTCGTCATTAGCTTATTGACAATTCAGCTATTGTCGATATTTAAATGTTTGTACTCGCTCTACGGGTAATACGAAATTATCTTTTCATAAATTAAAAAAACGCTTTTATAATATGGTGATAGATAGCCACCATGCCTAGAAAGTACGAACTTGTGGTAACATCACTACTGGCCTCTATGGCTATACTCTTTACTCTCGCAAAGCTCCAGGTGCCCTACCCTCTAATTCCCTTTCTCAAATTTGACTTAGCTGAAATACCTTCAGTCTTAGCACTTTTAGCGTGTAACTTATACTCAGCAATAGCAGTGGCAATCATACATTTCCTCTTTTTGAACTTTAGAGGTGAATTTGTACCGATAGGACCCTTTATGAAATTACTAGCTGTACTATCCACAATATTAGGACTTCGGCTGGTACGTAGCTACATTAAGAAAAATGGTATGCTCTCCTATCTAGTGATAATCGTTCCTATGCTTACTAGAGTACTTGTTATGGAGCTGGCTAATGTACTCACTCTGATATTTCTACTACCCTATCTGTTACAGTTCTTAGATCTTAAGATGTACATAATACATGTGGCTATATTCAACGCTATTCATACGATTCTAGTAATAGTACCCTCTAAACTACTCGAAAAGTACGTACATAGCTTACAAAAAATTTATCACTAAGCTTAACTCTTTTCTTCGGGATAATGTACGACATATCAAAGTTACTCTACGAACTTGTAGTTGAGTGGGGATACTTGGGTGCACTGATAGTATCAATACTAGGTAACTTCATACCTTTTATTCGAATACCCTATTTAGCAGCTATATTTTTAGTATCGTCGAGTATACCAGAACTAAATCCATTAGTACTGGGAATAGTAAGTGGTATAGGAGGTGGTATAGGAAAACTTGTGACGTATTATATCTCCAGAGGTGCTAATGTTCTAATGAGTTCTGAACAGCTTAGAAGATTAAATGCTCTCAAGGAGCTGATAGGTAATTACGGTGCTATAGCTCTCTTCATATTTGCAGCTACTCCATCACCCGATGATGTTATCATAATAATTCTAGGAGTTATAGGATATGATGTAAGGAAATTTCTTCTATCCTGTACTGCGGGAAAGATCGTGATAAGTATACTTACAGCATACTCGGGAAGACTGTTTCGGGAACTTATGGAACAATACCTTGGACTCGAACAAGGTATACTCCCTGGATTAATATCCATAATATTCTTAATACCGCTAATAATTCTAATAATAAAGGTAGACTGGATGAAATTACTTGAAGATGTAAATAAGTTAGGATGGAAGGAATGCTTAAGAAGGACTTTAAGACTCAAGTTGAGCATAAAAAGCTAGCGTATTAATATTACTCTTTAATGGAAAAAGAGCGCATCCACTACTATTTTATATGTTCTTGGAGCATAAGGAGACACCTTTCTCCTTTCTAATATTTTTAGTTCAAAACCATACTTCTTCCCTACCTCTACAAGTAGTTTCTCGGCTTTAGAGAATAAATCCTCCTCTCTAGACCAATAATAGAAGTGTATAATTCCACCTTCAGGCTTTAAACATAGCATAGCAATGTCTAGGTATTTATAAGCTCCTTTGGGTAATGGCATAATCACTCTATCACACTTACCATACCACATATTGCACACCTCTTTTACATCCCCTAATACCGCCAGTACCTTACCTATAGCTTTATTCATCACTATATTTTCTATTAGATATTTGAAGGCTATGGGCGAGACTTCAACTGCTATTATCCTCTCTATATTAGGTTGAAATTTTAATATAGCTAGAGCATATGGACCTACTCCAGCAAACATAAGCATTACAAATTCTCCCTCTCTAACCTGTCTGGCAATTCTCATTCTCTCATAGGCATCACGTGGTGAGAAGTATACTTTAGTGGGATCTAACTTCAATAGATAACCATACTCTTTATGTACTACTTCTGTACACCTATCACCATACAATAACTCAAAGCTTCTAATTCTATATGCACTATACCTGGGCGACTTCTTCCTCAGTACAGTCCTCACATTTTTGTGTACTCTTACTATAGCTTCAGCAATTCTGTACTTATACTCTTCAATTTCTGGTGGTATTTCTATTATAGCGATAGCTCCTTCTCTAGAGCCTATTATATCAAAGCTTCTGGGTATTAGATGAAGTTTACTCTGTGGTATCCAGGTCTTTAGTATCTCTTTTAGGTTCAGAGAAATACACCCCCACACTCTTAAGCATGAGATCACGACCACCTACAGCTCTAATACATTCTCTAAGTCTATTGACTACTTGAGACTCTAACTTTACATGTGTATAGAGAGTAGCTATATTTGTCGTAGGATCTACCACCATAATTCCAATTATGGAACCTTTAAAACCTAATAGGTATTCATATGCATGAATCCTAGAGTAGAAGCCATTTTGTCTTAAGAGATAGTGTAATCTCAACCTGTTCATATGAGATCTAAATCCTAGTCCTCTAATATATTCCATCATACCTGCTAATATATTACTGGAAATCAAGATTTATATGTACAGTGTAGACCTGTGATTATGTCTCCTGCAAAAGTTCATGGTGGTACTAATGAGAATCCTAGCAATATCGGACATTCACTGTAACTGCTATATGTTGGAGAAAGTATTAACGATAATCAAAGACTATGACTTGATAATTATCTGTGGAGACTTCGACTGTCCACGAGCTGTCGATATGTTAGCTGGTCATAGGGTTTTAGCTGTTAGTGGAAACATGGATTACTTTGATGTTATAGTAAAGTTAGAAAAA
>QMVQ01000222.1 GCA_003661185.1 Candidatus Alkanophagales archaeon
AGCTATGTCCTTGCCTAGACATCCCCTAGCCAATTGCCTAGCAACATCTAGATCTCTACAGTCATAGAGAAGTCTTCCTAAGAATTCCCATGATCTCCTAGTGGCAAAGTTTTCTAAAATGTCCTCAGCTTCATCTAGAGTTTGTGAATACATTGGGTAGGCAAGTAAAAATCCTAAAATCTTCTTTTCAAAAGCATCACCATACTCCTTCTGCATGAATCTAGCGAATTCTTTGAGAGGATATGGCTCCATTTCAAGGATACAGACTCTGTTCTTTGCTCTAGAGCCTAATTCTTCTACATGCATCGTATCGGTAGCACGATTACAAGCTGAAATCACCATCAGATTCGGATTTCTGACATTTCCTAGCTCTTTGTCTAAGAGCAATCTTTGTGCTAAGTGTCTAACAGTCTGATCTGAGACCATGTTTAGCTCATCAAGGAAGATAATTCCATTCTTTGCCTTTTGAAGCAAAGCGATCTTTATTGGTGGTTTCCAGACCACAAATCCATTTTCCTCACAAAGTTTGCCTAAGAAGTCTACAGCATCAATGTTTGGCAATGGCACACTCCAGAAAAGGAATTTGTCATCAAGATTCTCAAGCATTTCGATTGCTTCTAAGTCAGTAATTGTGCTCAGATCGATGAATTTGAGCTTCATTTCGTTTGCAATTTCTTCAGCTACTTCTCTGATTAATGTACTTTTGCCTATCCCTATGGCTCCCTTGATTAAAAGTGAGATTTTAGAGCCTTTGTAAACGGCTTTGATAACTTCTTTGAGCTTTGAAGGGCTTATAGCCCAAATGTCTTTTTCAGACATCATCCCACCCGAAAAAATGAATAAATTTAATTGAGCTTATTTTGGAATTCGCTTATTCAGATACTCAATGACTCTGATTACATCAGTTTCATCAAATCGCTTGACATCACTTGGCTTGAAGAGAATTTCCTCTTTTAATTCCTTTGAGAATGGATCATAGATGATTTCTAACTTTGCGTTATTATCAGTTTTCCATTGAATTGGTAAACTGGAGAGCATTGCTTCGTAAGACATTTCGAAAGGACAAACACATCGCTTCTTAGTTATCACGTAGACATAAGCTAAGTCATCATAGGCGAAGATCATTGCAAAGTAGTCATTTCTCCAGAATTGTACAAAGGAAATTTCATTAGTAGAAGCTTCAAAGTTAGAGAGCTTAGCCCATCTTTTGCAAAAATCCCAATCAATTTCTTTGAATTTCTCCATCATCACACCCGAAAAAATCCTTAACCAGACAAATCATTTGACTTTAACTTCGATCTCGTAATAATGATCGCATTCTAGACATCGAAAACCAAGAAGATAGCCATTTTGTAAGCCTTTGATCCTTGCTATAGCAATTTCTCGCTTCTTACAAATAGGACATGGCTTATTCATTTCATAATGAATTATATCGGAGACCTTCCTTACTTCATTTCTTACTCTGATCATCTCAATTCGGTTTCTGATTTCAGTTATAAGATCGCCTATTACTTCCTTAGCCCAAATAAGCAGATCGATTTTCATGCTCATCCCGAAAAAAAAATCGATTCAGTTTAAACTCATTTCCAATTCGCTTTAACAAACTCTCTGGTAAGAGGATCAGTCATCCAATATCTGAAGCTAAAATTCCAAAGGGCGTTTAAGCTCGGAATGTAAACTTTTACACCTTCAGTAGTGCTAAGAACAAAGCCCCAAAGACCTCTCTGATGCTTATGTTTGGCTATCCCCAAAACGGGGATAGCCCTATTTTCTATTTTCAAGTAAATCATGCACGTTTCACCCGATTGCTTTTAGTGAATCCTTTAAAAGGTCGAATTCACTTAGTGAATCGAATTCACTAAGTGAATTCCATTTTATAAGCAATTCACAAAACCCGAAAAAAAACACAAATCGATTTACAAAAACTCGTAAACTGGAGAGCTAGGATCTACTTTTACTAGGATTTTGCGTACAGCTTCATCAGAGCCATTTTTCAGTATTTTCCATCCATAAGCTAACGGCTTAACTCCTAAAAGCTCTAGAGTTTTAGTGAATTTTCGGAGAGAATCGTACTGAGTGCCAGTAAATGGAGGACTAATTGGTAGAATCTTCAGAGTCTTGGTTTTCCAGTCAAGTCTTTCAATGTATAGAATTTCTCTAAGCTTTGTTTCACCCATAATCTATCCCGAAAAACCAAGTTTACATAAAGTAGAATTCAATCAAATTGCCTTCTCTGTAGACATTTACTAATCTGAATCGCTCTAATTCCTTCTTAGCTTTACTGATCTTTGCATCTAAATCGGATTTATCGCCAGTACGCAAATACCAGAAATCACATCCATCGAAATTAATGAGGATGTAAAGATTATCGAGATCCCATTCGAAACGATTGAAGTGATTTTCTCTGATTTTCTTTGCAGAAAAAATCCTAGCAATTATCTTAATGATTTGCTTAATCACCCAATTCACCCGAAACCCGACCCCATCTAGCCTTTAACCCTTCACCCTAGAGCAATTGGGTGAAGGGGAGGGATTAGGCTAGATGGGTTAGGTCGCTTTGGGCGATGGGATCATAGGGGATTGAGTGAGTTTCACCCAATAGGGTATCCCTCGACCTATTGGGTTATCCCACCCACACCCAGAGCCTTTTACGTCCCTAGAGATTGCTCTCTAGGGACAACCTTCCTCAAAAGAGGAAGGAAAGGCTCATCTAGAGGGCATGGGTCATGAGGGACACCCTATCCCCTACCCCATCGCCCCTCTACATCAAGGATCTCCCCGATAGGACACCCTAAGGATACCAGACTTCATGTCCCATTCCCCATGTAGTCGCCTACATGGGTACTATTCAGTCTGGTAGAGCCTTAGGTTAGCCCTATCGGGGAGATACACCAATGTGCTCAAAGTTAGGCAAAATTCTACGGGCTTTTAAATAGCCCGTAGGCTAGGACTTGCCTCTTCACGGGGCTTTAAATAACCCCGTGAGGGGTAGTCTGGAGATGCCTAGCACCTCTCCAGACTTAACCCCATATCCATA
>QMVQ01000223.1 GCA_003661185.1 Candidatus Alkanophagales archaeon
GTGAGGATTTATGAATGTAGATAGGAATGTGAATGTGTTCCTAAAAGAAGTAGAAAAAATACTAGAGAACTACGCTAAGAGGATCACAGAGCTTGAGCGTGAGAAGAGAGAGAAGAAGTGGAAAATAGAGGAGGATAGGGAAATAGAACTGGAGAAGATGTACGAGCTTCTAGACGAACTAGAGGAGGAGTACGAGGAAAAGAAGGAGATGGGAAGAGAAGCTATTATCCTTAAGATTGATGAACTAGCGAAGAAATACGATATCAAGCTTGATGGAGATATCTTCATACTTGAGGATGAACATACATATGCGAGTGGTATGGGGTTTAAGCATACATCTATTTGCTACCTAGTATGTGCAATCAAACTGAGTAAGGATAGAGTGTTGAAGGTCTACGCCAATTTCACGGAGAGTGATGTGTACGGAAAATACGATTTCGTCTTTAATTACACAAGCCTTGTGGAGGCTCCTGTCATAGACCCTGAGAAGACCCCGTTCTCCCATGAACTGGTGAGAACTATACCTTGGCGTTTCATAAGGGATACATGGATGTACAATATAGAGCAGATGATTAAAGAAATCGTTGAAGCGGAATGGAAAGGTAATGATGTACTGAGGAAGACAGTACAGAAGGTAGAGGATGAGCTAAAGGCATCATCGTGGATCTATGACTACGCTCATGTTCTTGGAGCGTTAAGAGAAGTTAGAGAGAAATTCAATATGTAAGAGTATGGAGAAGATCGTAAAGAAGAGGAGACAAAAGATTTTGTTCAATTTTCATAGATACCGTGAAGCACTAGGATATGCGGATTTGTACATGGATCTTTTAGCTGATCTCATAGCCGAAATGACAAGAAATTCCGAAGAATACAGGTATTGGAGAAGAAAGATAGACTTCGTAGCACTCAGAAAGTTCTGCAACAGCATAATGAGAAATGCTAAACGAATAATAGAGTACATAGATTGGGCTGAAAGAGAGTTAAATTAGAAAAACATATTTTTCTAATTATCGGGTGCGGATTATGAGTATAGATAAGAGAGAGGTAGAGGAGACTGTCCTTGACCTGCTTATTACTCTTTTGCGTAGATTTACAAAGTGTATTCTGGATGAGGTCGCTGATGAGGTACTGAGGTACACGAGGATCGAAATATGGCTCAGGAGAAACATAGAAAAGAGAGAGGTAAGTAAAATCGCCGAGGATATACTGAAGAGTAGTAAGCTAATGGAGAAGTTCAACAAAGAGTATAGAGCATGTATAGAGGCTGGTAAAGATAAGGAATTCTGTAAGGGGTATGCGATTACCTCAATTGTAAGAGAATACCTTAGAAAGAATCTTCATAGCAAGATCCTCAATCTGTCCAAGAAGTACTTGAGAGAGAGCCTACATTTGTAAAAACTTACAGTCGAAAGGCTTGAATAACCCGTAATTTTTTCTAGCCTCGGGTGAGTGTTGTGGAAAAAGAGAAGGTCAGGATTATATCACCATGTGCCAAGTGTGGACTGTGCTGTATTGAGAAGAATGTCTTCATTACTGTTGAGGAGCTTAGGAGGATTAAGGAGTATACTGGGATGGATATAGATGAGTTCGCAGAAGTGTACTATTCACCACTCGGTGTGGTGACGATACTCCTGAAGAAGGACGAGTATGGGAGGTGCATATTCCTGAAGAACTCACTATGCTCGATCCATGAGGTAAAGCCTTTCCAGTGCAAGACATACCCAGTAATATACTCCCCCATGATTGCACCAGTAGAGGTGAGAGAGGGAGTGTATGTCTTTAGGTGTGCCAGTGGCAATATGGTTGTTGAGGTTGATGCTGATTACTTCTGGGAGGAGACTAAGAGGAGGACTAGATACCTAGTCAACTACTACTCTAGACCGCCTGAGGAGATTATCAGAGAGATTGAGAGGATTGCCTCTGCGGGTGCGAGACATGGTAAAGATAATAGATGATGTGGGACTGCCAGAAGAGTTCAAGGAGAGACTGGAAGAACTGCTTGAGAGCCTCGCTGAGGGGGTAACAAGACTAGCAGAGCGTTATTCGAGGAGTTTAAGAGGATTGTTAAAGTTATGGGATGAGCTGTTGGAGGAGGAGAGATGGAAGAAGATTGATAGGGCGATTTGGATTATCGAGGGGGAGTGGAAGAAGAGGGAGAACGAGATATTCATTAAGACTGCTGAAGAGATTGAGAGGCTTATTGGAAAGTATGACTATGAGATAGTATTCTTCGACACGCTAGGTTTCGAGACTGCATATAAGATTACACCGTACCTAGAGGAGGAACTCTATGAGGTCTGTTCAATTAGGGTTGATGGAAAGGATGTAGTGATTACCGCTATATTCTACAGGGACTATGACGAGCACGAGTACACACGTAGGCTAGAGCTTCGCAGAATAATAATTGAGGAAACCGAATTTGGAGAGTTGGAATAGATCTTTTTCTCGGGTGAGACTAATGAGGATTTTCGCAATAGCCGAGGATAATGGAGAGTTGAAGTGTCCCTCCTGTCTGTGGAGGGTTAGCAGATTATATGTGATAGCTAAGGACGAAAAAGAGGCTAGGAAGCTATACGAGGAGGAAGGAGCAGGACTTTGTGCCGATTGCCTCGTGGATATGATGGTAGAAGAGAAGTACGAAATTGTCGTCCCAGAAAAGTAGAGTAGCAAACAATACAAAATTTAAAGAAGATACCAGATTTTTCTCGGGTGGGAGAGTATGATATTCTCGATACCGAAGAGCCTTCTTAGTGAAATAGAGCACTGGCTTCTGTCGTGGGCGTTGGTCGTCAATATTGTGAGGAGGGAGTGTATGAGTAGGCTGAAAGATCTGGAGGATGGTAGGGATGAGGAGGAGATTATTGAGGAGGTTGGGAAGATAGAGGTCTCTGCGAGCAGTATAATCGAGAATATGAAGTGGGCTGTGGAGGAAAAGATTAAGGGTGCTCTGAAGAAGTACGGCTTCTCTCCTCTGGGCGATATTTTCGTCTTGGTGGATGTAGATGGTCTCTTCGATGGGAA
>QMVQ01000224.1 GCA_003661185.1 Candidatus Alkanophagales archaeon
ACGCTCAATCATTGGGTGGCAGGGCGTGCCCCACCTCTTGAAGCTCGACTTTAGTCTGGAAAAAAGATGTGCAGAACATTGTCATATTTTATATATGTCTAAAACGTCAATGTTGCAAAAAACTATTTATATGGGCAACGTTTAAACCCCCGTGGGTGGGAAGATGGACATACGGGAGAAAGCGGTGGAAATGCTGAAAAGTGCGGACGTCAAGAACGTGCATTGCTTCTTCAGCGATGTGCGTGGCGTGCTGATGAGTTTCACGATCCCCGCAAGCGAATTTACCGAGGGCAACGCCTTCGACGGCATCGGCTTCGACGGCTCCTCCGTCCGAGGCTTCAGGTCCATCGAGGAGAGCGACATGATATGGATGCCTGACCCGACGATGCTGCGAGTGATTCCCTGGGTTGACGACCCGATACAGAAGTCGGCGTTCATGTTCGGCGACGTTTACGAGGCGTTCGGTGGCGGCGTTGCCGACTGTGACCCGCGGGGCTACGTCGCAAGGCGTGCCGTGAAAGAGGCTGAAAGCATGGGTTTCTCTGCGGTCTTCGGTCCTGAGATTGAGTTTTTCGTGTTCGAGCGGCTCGACCCGACGCAGCTCGTCTACGACCTTTTCGTCTCGCCTGCCGGTGGTGCGGGCGACTCCTGGGGACCGCCGAGAACAATGCCGAAGTCTCCGGAGCTCGAGCCCGGCGGCTTAATCGTCCGCCCGAAGGAGGGCTATTTCAGGGCGCCGCCCGAGGACTCGACGAACGAGTATCGGAACGAGCTTTGCTTCTACTTAAAAAAACTCGGCGTCGAGGTCGAATACCACCACCACGAAGTCGCAACCGCGGGTCAGGTGGAGCTGAACTACAAGCCGCAGCCGCTCGTGACGTGCGGCGACTTCGCCTACATCTACAAATTCGCCGCCCGTAATATCGCGAAGAAATACGGCTGGATCGCCACATTCATGCCAAAGCCTCTTTACTTGGACAATGCGTCGGGCATGCACACGCACCAGTCCATCTGGAAAGGCGGTGAGAACGTGATGTATGACGAGGACGACGAGTATGCTGAGCTTTCGCAGCTCGGGCGCTACTACGTCGGCGGGCTCCTCGAACACGCAAGAGCGCTAACTGCAGTCTGCTGCCCCACTGTGAACTCATATAAAAGGCTCGTCCCCGGCTTCGAGGCGCCGATTTACATCATGTGGAGCCGCAGGAACCGCTCGGCGCTTGTAAGAATCCCGGTTTACCACAAAGGGCGAGCGCACGCAAAGGCAAAACGGGCTGAGTATCGAGCGGTAGACCCCTCTTGCAACCCGTATCTTGCGTTCGCCTGCCAGCTCGCTGCGGGACTCGACGGCATAAAGCACAAGATTGACCCCGGCGACCCTGTTGATGAAGACGTTTACGAGCTGACACCGGAGCTCCGGCGGAAATACGGAGTGTGGGAGCTGCCGACGACGCTTAGAGAGGCTCTGGACGAGCTGACGACCGACGAAGTCGTTCAGAGAGCGCTCGGCTCACACATCTACGACAAGTTCGTGGAACTGAAGACGGATGAGTGGAACCAATACTGCCTCTACATCACGCCTTGGGAGATTATGAAGTATTTGGATTACTAATTTGGGCATGGCGCTGCTCATATTTGGGGACAGTGTGCGCAATGCCGATATGTATTACCTAACGAGGCTCCTCGCCCCCGACCCTTTTACCTATATACGAGGTGATGACGGCTCCGAGCTTCTAATCATCTCGCAGATGGAGGTCGAGCGTGCCCGGCAGGAGGCAAAGGTGAAGAACGTCCGTGCGTCGTCGGAATTCGGGAAGAAGGCTGAGGACGTCATCGCCGCCGCCCTCAAAGAGCTGGGCGTGAGAGGCGTAGAAGTTCCCAAATATTTCCCGCTGTGGCTTGCTGAGGAGCTGCGGCAGCGAGGCTTCGCCGTCACTCCGAAGTTTGACCACGTCGAAGCCAGAGAGGTGAAAAGCAGGCGTGAAATCTCTTTGATAAGGCAGGCGCAGCGTGCCTGCGAGGCAGCGATGCAACGCGTTCTTTCCGAAATCGAAAACGCACGAGTTAGGAACGGCGTGCTGGTCAGCGGACGCCGCACCTTAACTTCGGAACGCCTCAGGACGCTTGTCGCACACACGCTCCTTGATAACGGCTGCTTCGCCCACGACATCATAATCTCTTGCGGCAAGGACTCTGCAAACCCGCATTTCGCCGGCGCTGGCGCATTAAAGGCTGACGAACCGATAGTTCTGGATTTTGCCCCACAATTGCTCAAGGAACGGTATTTTTCGGATATGACGAGGACCGTCGTGAAGGTTGAAGGGGGCGTGCCGCTGAAGGTTAAAGAGATGTTCGAAGCAGTGCTTGAGGCGCAGAGAGGCGCTCTTGAGAGAATTAGGGCAGGCGTGCCGTGCAAGGAGGTTCACGATGCAGTTTGCGATTTTTTCGAAGAATTGGGCTATGGGACGCTACGCAAGAACGCAAAAACCGGCTTCATACATTCGACGGGACACGGCGTCGGCATCGCCCTCCACGAGCCGCCTACGCTCGGCGACAACGAATACGTTCTGAAAAAGGGAAACGTCGTGACCGTAGAGCCGGGACTCTACGAGCCTGAGGTAGGCGGCGTTCGCCTCGAAGACGTCGTGGTCGTGCGGCAGGACGGCTGCGAAAACCTGACGAAGTTCGAAAAGCGGCTTGAGCTTTAAGGAGACGCAGTGAGGATGCCGAAGCCCATGCGAATACGGAGGCACGTCCGAACGGCTTCTGTTGAAATTGGTGTTGAGGGGGCGCCCTTTATTAAGTGCGACGCTCAAGGGTGAGCTCTTCATGGCTGAAGCGGGCGCCTCATGCCTCTCGGCTCAGACTCCTTTGAGCCCGCTCCAGAGTCCTCGCCGAAAAATTGTAAAGGGATAAACGCATCGATTCCCTTCTCTACCTCCTTGACC
>QMVQ01000225.1 GCA_003661185.1 Candidatus Alkanophagales archaeon
AGTACAAAGTACAACGATAGACTAATACTCACGAAGTGAATTATCCATAGGGGACGTGTGTATGGACTTAAGTGGCAAGAGAAGACTTAAGATGAAACTACATCTAGAGGAAGCTAAAATATATGAGGTGATATATTGGGCTATTAGGGATGTGTTCGATGAGGCTTTGAGAGAGGGTGTAAGAAGATTAGACCGTAGTGGTGATATTAGTAGTGGGATACTGCTCCTGAATATAGTATATGAGGCTATAAGGGAAGGAGTCTACAAAGCATTTAGAGATGCCCTCTTTTCCGGTATAATAGACCTTAGAGAGACTTGTAAGAGTGTTAGAAGATGATATTGGTAGACAAAGTGAAGATAATACCGATAGCTGACGAGAGTCTGGGAGTTAGGTCAATGACCACATTTATAGAGACACCTGATGTGAGGATATTACTCGATGCTGGTGTGGCGCTAGCTCCTTTGAGATATGGAAGACCTCCGCATCCTAGAGAGTTCAAGGCTCTTGAAGAAGCTAGAAAGAGAATAGAGGAATACGCTGAGAGAGCAGATATAGTAACTATAAGCCACTATCATCTTGATCACTACACACCTCCATTTAAGTCGATATATACATGTACTGATCAAGAGAGTTTCATTAAAGTATATCAAGATAAACTGGTCTTAGTTAAGAATTTTGAGGAGAATATAAACGTGAGACAAAGACTTAGAGCTAAAGCCTTATATAGATCTATCAAGGACATTGTTTACAAACTAATTCATGTAGATGGATATTCCCTAAACTTGGGAGATACACTCATAAAATTCTCGAAGGTGTATCCTCATGGTCCGGACGGAAGTAAGTTGGGATGGATTTTAATGGTCACTATAGTAAATGAGGGTACTAAGGTACTCTTTGCTCCCGATGTCCAGGGACCAATGTCATCAAGTGCTCTTAAATATATACTGACTGAAAGGCCTGAGGTACTCATCCTAGGTGGACCACCTACTTACCTAAGTGGTATAAAAGTAGCCAAAGAGCTTGTTGAAAGAGGACTGAAATCTATTGCATTGCTTTCTAAGGTATGTAAAACTCTAGTACTAGAGCACCATCTTCTGAGAGATCTTCATTGGAGGGAACAAGTATTCAAATACTTGGAGGAAGAAGTAGGAAACTTGATCACAGCATCTCAAATCCTAGGTCGTACTGAAAACTTACTTGAAGCCCGTAGAGCTGAACTCTATGAGGAGGAACCTCCTGATAAAGAATTCCTTAGATGGGTGAGGCAGCATCGAAAGAGTAAAGAATAGGTACTCAGTACTCAGGATATTTGATCCATGGAGAAGTCCCATGTGTACCTGCCCACAGAAGTACTCTTTACACCCATATACAGGTTGTAGCCATAAATGCCTATACTGTTACGCGACGTACTATGTACGTTATACGGATAGTAAACCTAAAAGAGATTTCCTAGGAAGGTTAAAAAGAGATCTAAATAAGGCAGATCGGAGAATACCGATAGTACTTTCATCCAGTAGTGATCCCTATCCTCCAGAGGAAAAGGAGTACAAGCTAACTAGAGGAGCCTTGAGACTACTACAAAGGTATGGATTTAAAGTGTTGATAATGACTAAGTCTGATATGGTACTCAGGGATATGGATATTGTCAAGAAGGATGGAATATGTGTAAGTATCACCATTACAACTCTCGATAGAAAGCTATCCAAAATTATAGAGCCCAATGCTCCTTCTCCTGATAAGCGTCTCAGTACCCTCAAGGAACTCACTAAGATGAATGTACGTACAATTGTGCGTGTAGATCCTATAATACCCCTATTGAACGATGATCCCATTGAACTTCGTGAGCTCGTAGCTGTCCTAGCTGAGTACGGAGTTAGGCATATTGTAACTTCTACTTACAAGTTTAGACTAGATAGTTACAAGAGACTTATAGAGGCATTTCCCGAGTATTCGAATACGTGGAAGTTGTTATACGTGAACCGTGGAGTGAAAGTGGGTAGTTATAGGTATTTAGCACGTTCTCTGAGAGAGAAATTACTCAGGCCTATTGTCCATGAGGCTAGTAGATTAGGACTCACGTATGCTACCTGTAGAGAGAGACTTATTACTAAGGAATTCTTCAATTCGCCTACATGTGATGGAACACACCTACTCAGGGTGTAGTAAATGAGTGAATGGGTCAGGAGGAAAAGACATTTTCTGATGAGGTTATTAGAGGATGCCGTGAGGAGTAAAGTGGATAGGGATATTCTAGATCTATTAATGTTGATAAACTCTATAGATGAGCTGTATACCACATCATCCTGTAGCGGTAGAATTCAGTTGGTAGCTGTAGAGGAACCTGGTGATAAGCTTAACCTCAAGGTCATTGCTAAGTGGCACTCCTCCGTAGAGTATCATGAAGTAGAGAATGTGCTTAGAGGACACCATGATAATTTATGGATGGTAGTTCAGGCACCTATTCTCCACATAGTAGCTAGAGATTTAACTACAGCATCTAAAGTCCTTTCCATAGCTAGGATGGCTGGATTTAAGAATAGTGGACTAATCTCCCTGCATCCCGAGAGATATGTAGTACAAGTGGCATCTACAGAATCCATGAGTATACCATTAATATTAAAAGGAAAGTGTTTATTGTCACCGGAAGAAATTAAGGTAGTTTTAACTCTATGCAGTAAACTTCTAAATAGGAGTAAGGATAAATTGCTCAGACTAACCAGATTGATTAGGGAGGAATTCTACTCAAACTCTTGAAGGTGCTATTTTAGCCCAGGAAGTAATATAGTTTCACATAACTCTTAGCGAAAGGAATATCTTTAATAAGCTTTTGTACAATATATGCGCATAGTACTCCTCATAATTATGTTATTCTCATTATTAATCCTTCTCAACTCAATGAGTATTATAATAGTAAAATCCACAGATACCAAAGGAGG
>QMVQ01000226.1 GCA_003661185.1 Candidatus Alkanophagales archaeon
CTCGTAGAACTGCCCCTTTTTAAAAAGACGCTGATATCGCTTCTTCTCACGTGCGACCCTATTTCACACTGCTTGCAACTTTTTCGAAGCCACGCTGCACATCTTCGTGGAGCCCGGCAAGAGCTCTCCTCAAGAACGCCGCCGTAGTCGATGAACACGGCGGCGGTGACGTGCCTGAATTTGGTTACAAAAACTCCCGCAGAAAGCCAACAGGGGTTGGATGAATTCGGTATAATATCTAGGGCATATTTATTCCCGTGCCTCGCGGATACAGCCATGAGAACACCTGTGTCCACCTCATGAACTATATCATTTTGTCTTCTGTCTATCATTTTGTCTTCTATCCTAAGTAGGTTCCGCCCAGCCTGTTTCTTTCTAACGTATCCGCGCACACTGGTTGCACTTCGCAAACAACACTTGGTCCTATTTCCTTTTCTTAGCCCTCAGCAGATACGCAGCAGCCACTGCAACACTTGCAAGTAACACTTCAAAGCCTGGTGGCGTCGGGCTTGGCGTTGGTGTCCCAGTCGGGCTCGGCGAAGGCATCGGCGTTTCTACCAGCATCGGGGTTTCCAGCGGCGTTGCTGGTGGCACGCCCGTAAGCTCTATGGTAACCTCATCACTTTTTCCACCTTCTTCCTCTGCTTTTATCCTGTATATCCCTGGAACCGCGTTACTCGTGTCTATTCTTGCGCCGAACCTACCGCCCTCCACGCTCACCACGGTACTTGGCAGCTCCGTAGGTCCAGAAATGCATGTTATTGCAACGAGCGTCCCGTTCTCTCTGTTCGTCGTGCCGCTTATCGTGATGGGCGTTCCCACTTCGACGCTCCCGACAGCTTCTATCTTCAGGTAAGGTGCGGAGACCACGAAGACCGTCACAGCAAACTTGTCGTCGCTACCCTTTGCGTAGAACGTCGCCTCACTGATGTAATCAAAAAGCTGCGCAGGACTCCTGCCCAGCAGCTCGTCGAGCTCGCTGTTGTTGTTTTCATTGTAACATTCCAGCAACGCTGAGAGGAGCTGCCCCTCTCTGGTGCTGCCGTAGCGGCGGTCGCAGCTGGGAATAGTCGCCACGGCGGTGTAAACGCCACTGCTGGCGTTTTTCGGGATGTTTATGCTAATTTCGAACTCGTTGTTATAAGAGACCTCTGAGGATGCCACATACAAGCCACCTTCCACGCCCATCGGCAGCGTCTCGAAGCCGTTTGGTCCTATGATGACGATGTCCACGCTGTCAGCGCCGTATGCAACGCCCTTCACAAAGTAGTTGTCGCCCTTAGCGACTTCGCATTTCGATTCAGTTATTGCGACCCAAGGCTCTATTAGCCGCACGGTAGCCGCCCCGGCGACGTCCAGCTCCGAATACACCTCCTCGACGTCGTCACCCTTCCCAATGTCCTCGACGTGGCAATCCACGTATGCCTTCACGACGTAGCTCCTCGCAGTTTTTCCTTTCGTGTCCCAATAGACCTCAAAGACGCCGCCGTCCGCCAGAGGCACGTCGTCAAGCTCCAAAATGTTGTCAATCACGATGTCCACGTCCCTGCCACCGCTCGCCTCGCCTCGAATTCTCACGAGCTCGCCGACGATGCCTATTTCTGGCACTTCCAAGCTCACAAATGCATGTTTAACCTCTATATCTAATTTTGCCGTTTCACCATCCTCGCCGAACTCGCCGTCGCCGTCGAGGTCTGCCTCCACGCAAACCGAATATGTTTGACTCTTGTTAAACTGCAGCGCAAACTCATAAACACCGCTTTCATCAGTGACCGCAGCGAAACCGCCCTTCCAGAACGGGCTTGCGCTCATACTGCACGTTCGCTTCAACTCTAAGCCAAAGGGGTTGTCGTAGGCGGGAGTCATTAAAACAGTTTCGGGGTGCGTGACGTTGCACCTGAACGCAACTTCGGGCAGCGCCCGCACGACGAACCGAATACTTTCACCCTCCGCCACCGTCATCCTTCCAGCTGTAATTTCCAGCCAGCGAATTGTCAAATTCACAACGTTTGACGTGAGGCTCAAGCCTCGGGACATACTGCTTATCGTCTCAGCCCAGAGTTCGTGCGTGCCAGCTTCCCACCCCTTTGTGCTTATCTTAAGGCTTGAAAGGTTGCTCACGGCGGTCGTCTTCAGCGTCTCCCTAATGCCATCGGGCGTCTCGTGCCGCACCCTCACGACGTCGTCCTCAGGCATCTGAAACTCTACGTCGAAACGTAAAAGAGCGCTGACAGCCACCTCCTTTACCTTTCGTCCCTGCTTGTCAACGACCTTTATTTCCAGTAGTGGGGAGTGGACTTCCACATGTTTTTTAAGGGTCGTGCCATTCTCAAGCGTGCACCTCAGCTCGTAGCTGCCAGCCTCCACGTTTACTTTCGTGACGGCGTATCCGCCGGCACTCGCCTCGACGGAAAGAACTTTTTCGGTGTTCTTATAAAGCTTCAGCTCGCTGCCCGGCTTTAACCCGGTAACGTTTAAAACCTCTCCGACATACAGAGTGTCCAGTTTTTCGGGGGCGCTCGCTCTTTCAGGAGACGCCGCCATGGCATTGCTAAGGAGAAGCACTGTAAATAAAACACCCAATATTGTTATCCTCATTCTACCTCGCCCCTCCCCCTCTCTTTAAGGCTAATAGTGCCCGGGAGGCATCAGCCTTGCGTAAATAGCACTTCGTCCCGAACATATAAAAGATATACCCCGTCTCCCCTTATCTCATGAAAAAGAAATCAACAGCAACACTTTCTTAAACCCCAGAGCATATTGGCGCTGCTCTGCAAACAATCCCCACGAGCAAGCACAGCTTCCACTTCCTATTTCCGTCGTATTTAAATCGGAACAATAAAGATATAGTGAGGGGATGAAAATGAGTGAGGCGGATGTTATAAAAAAGTGTGTCGAGCTTCTTGACAAAATAATTGAGGATATGACGGTTCC
>QMVQ01000227.1 GCA_003661185.1 Candidatus Alkanophagales archaeon
TGGAAGCCCGCGTTAGAAGGCATCTGCGTAAGGAGAAGAAGCTGCGCTGGCACATCGACCATTTCCTGAACGCCGACGGCGTGAGCGTCGAGGCGGTCCTCCTCCTCGACGCCCCGGAGTGCGCCGTTGCGCAATTCCTAAACGGACGCTTCCCCCACGTCGAGCGTTTCGGCGCCAGCGACTGCCGCTGCGAAAGCCACCTCTTCTTCGCCGAACGCCCTGAGTTCGAAGAGACGCTTAGAACTTCCTTTAGCTTCAAACATCTAAAGCTCGACGCAACACAGCAGTAAACTAAGGCGAGCTGTGTAAGCTGAGAAGATGAAAATGCCCTGCTTTGCAATCAATTTGCATTGCTGTCGCAGAAGTTAGCTGCTGCTCACGACACGACTTGGAAGGCGCTCAATTTTTCTGCACGCATGCCAATGGGTAACGATGTTTGTCGGTATCGACCACGGAACTGCCGCAATACGGTTCGCGTGCATTCCTGAGGTTGTGGAGGAAGGAGATGTTAAGAGGCTTGAAGCTGGAGCTAAAATTTTCGAGCTTCGCAGGGAGGCGGCAGCAAAATTGAGCGGCGCTGAAATTCTGAGCACTGTGGAAGCGGAGCTTGGCGTGAAACTGGATGATTGGAAGCTCGTGGCTGTGACATATTCCATGGGTGATGCCTTCTCCACGATACGATGGCTGAGCGACGTTAAGGGCAGAGGTTCTTTGGAGGGTGGCGCCGGCACTTTCGTCGGCGGTGGCACGAGGGTTTTTGACGCCATAAAACGGGCGAAGATCCCCGCAATCTTAATCCCCGGAATACACGCCCGCTCGGAAATAGATGAGAGGATGAAATTCTTTTCACACGGAGCCTCGCCTGAGAAGGTCGGCGTCGCCTACTTCATTTATAAAAGCGGCTTTGAGAACTTCGTGTTCTCAGATGTAAGTTCGAACACCGTAACGGTAGCAGTTGCAAATAGCCGTATTATGGGCGCTCTCGACGCTTGCATTTTCGCCCCCGGCACGAAACAGGGACCTTTGGACCTACGGCTCATCAGAGCTGTCGACTCCGGAAAAATGACGGCGAACGAGGCTTTTTCTAAAGGAGGCGTGTTTGCGAGACCGCATTTCGTAGCTGACAAGGCGTTGGCGATGCGGACGCTAGCGCTGTTCGTCGCCATGGAGTTGAGCGCAATGAGCGTGCTCGTTTCCGAGTTCGTTGATAGCTTTGAGTTTTTCACGACGGGCACCGTCGGCGAGCGTGAGGATTTCAGAGCCACCGTGGAATGGCACTTAAAAAGGAAGGTTCGCTCCGTAACCAGATACGGTGCGGCAATGGGCTGCGCCCTCATCGCAAGGGACGTTTTCAGGGGCGCGAATGAAATTTTAGGAATTGCGGTTGAAATTTAAATGCCGGCAAGTGATGCGTGTTGCATAAAGGGGGAATGAAATGATAGCGCTTTTTGGGCTGCTGACCGTGATTGTTTTGTCAGTAGTGGTCGTGCGAATAGGGGCGATAGCGCTCGAACTCACTGGACTTTCTCGGGATGTTGCCGCTTTCCAGGCGCAGTCCGCATTCTCAGGCGTGGGCTTTACGACTTCTGAATCCGAGTTTATAGTCTCCCACCCGGTAAGGCGGCGTGTCGTCCGCATCCTGATGCTTCTCGGTAGCGTCGGCATCACCTCAACCGTTGCCACTCTCATACTCACGTTTGTCGGGCAGACAGGAGAAGCTGCTGCCCTCCGCCTTTTGATCCTCTCCGCAGGGCTGCTCGCCATTTGGGTCTTGGCAAGCTCCGAATATGTGTATCGGGCGACGAGGGGGTTGATAGTGTGGACGCTGGACAGGTGGACGTCGTTGCGGATCTACGACTATGAGCAGCTGCTCGGACTGGGGCATGGCTACACCATCTCAAGAATTACAGTGAAGTCCGACAGCTGGATGAGCAGGCGGCAGCTGCGGGACCTGAAGCTTGATTTGGAGGGTGTTTTGGTTCTGGCAATATACAGAAAGGTCGGCGACGTGGAGAAGTTCATTGGCGCACCAAATGGGGACACCGTAATCGAGCCCGGCGACGTGCTGATATGCTACGGGCGCAAGGACGCTTGCATCTCGCTCTCGCAGCGCTTTAAGGGTACGGCGGGCGACTTAGAACACCAAGAACAAATTGAAAAGGAGCTGCATCTGTCTCGCCTGAGGGAGGCAAGAGGCGGCTTTGATGCGTGATGCAGGGATGGAAACAGTTCGAATAAGAAATGAATCCGACATGTTTCTCGACTAAGAAGGAAATTTGCCGGGTTGTTGTGCAGGCAGTTCGTTCTATTGATTTAGGACGATGTTGCCGCTAATCCCCTTTAAAGGAGGGCAGGGGAGGTGGGTGGGAAAGTTTTCTAAGTAAGAAAGTTCTATTAAAAATTTGGTGGAAGTAAGGAAGACGGTCAGGTGCAAGCTCGTAGGCTTGACGAGGCGGAAGAGGGAGTTGCTCGACAAGGAGTATAATCACTTCCAGCACTGGCTCGAAACGGGAGAAGATAGAGGCGTGTATTCAGCATACAAGCAAGATGCGAAGTGGCTATACAAGAAAGCGAAGCGGATGAAAAGCGTTCCAATAAGAAAAGATTTGATAGATATTCAAAGAAGGGACACGAAAATAGCCAAATACTGGGCGAGGATAAGGGTAAAAGGTGTGAGAGGGGGCGTTAAAGTCGCACTTGCTCATCAACCTTTCAATTTCGAGGAGTGTGAAGTATGTGAGTCTCTACTTGTCAGGAAGGGTGGAGAATTCTACCTTCATGTCACGGTCAAGAAGGACGTCGGGCTGAAGAATGAATACGCATCCATCATCGCGATAGACATGGGAGCGAGATGGGTAGCCGTGTCGGTGGCACGGCACCGCAGCAAACCGAAGTTCTACGGCAGAAAAGTGAGGGCGGTTAGAGGAAA
>QMVQ01000228.1 GCA_003661185.1 Candidatus Alkanophagales archaeon
AGCTGAGGAAGAAGTACTTTTTGGGAGGCTTAACTGCATTATAAGTTGCATACGACTGTGTGGGTTGTCTGCCCTATTCTAGCAGTATCTGAATACCCTCTCGGGTCAGGCTTAACCTTAAACCTACGTTGCTCGCTCATTTACGGAAGTTAAGGCTAGCTCTAGTTTATAAACATCCAACCCGGACAACTCTCTTAGAGGAGCATCAGAGGCTGAGTGGTCTCGGAGCTAAGCTCGAAGAATTTGTACTCCGCGATTCCAGGTTTAGGGCTTGGCTATCTCTAATAATTTACTATAACCAAAATGTTTAAATGGATTATTGAATATTTTTTCTGATGTCTTTTAGAAGGCTTGTTGAGGAGTGGCTTCCTCTTGCTAGAGTTAATAGATCTAGTGAGGTTGAGCAGGGTTTTATCAGGGTTCCTAAACTTAGCAATCTTCATCCTTGGCCTGCTAGGCGTCCTTACGCTAATGCTAGGGCTTTAACCTTAGCTTCTATTTTACCCGAGGGGTTTAGTCGTGATCTGTTTAATTGGATGCTTGGCTTAGACCGAGTAGACGATGTTCCCTATAAAATCCTCTATCTTGTTCAGCCTGATAGAGATCTGGTAGCTGATGTCATTAGAAGAGTGTTAGGTAAGTCTCCTGAGGATGTTGTGGTTGTTGACCCTATGGCTGGTGGGGGATCTATTCCTTTAGAGGCTTTGAGGCTTGGGTTTAAAACTATAGCTATCGAGTATAATCCTGTCGCCTATCTTATTCTCAAGGCTACGCTTGAGTATCCAGCTAAGTATGGTATGAGACTTTATGAGGAGGTTAGGGCTGAGGCTAGGCGGCTCATAAACTGGGCTAAGGAGGAGCTTAGAAAATACTATCCAGAGGACGCTATAAACTACATCATAGCCAGAGGGTATAAGTGTCCATCCTGTGGAGGGCTTATACCGATAATACATGGCACTAGGCTGGGTGAGAATGGACCTTGGATAAAGCTGGACTTCGACAAGAAAGCTAAGACATTTAAGGTGAGCATATCAAGTGTTGAAACTAGGTTCATAAGACTTAGATGCCCATACTGCTCAACACCTGTGGTTAAGGACATAGCTCTGAGAGACTGGGTTTTAAGACATAAGAGACTTTTGGAGACAGCTTTAAGCGGAAATATTCAAGAGGCTAAAAACTCAATAGACGAGCTTATTCAAACTCACATCCTACTGGTTAAGCAGACTAAAAGAGGGTTTAAGCCAGCTGGAAAAGAGGATGTGGATAGGCTTATAGACGCGTATTTAGACCTTACTAGGTTAGCAGCGGAGTTAAGAGAGTTCATCCCATCAAGTTCGATATCTGAAAAAGAAAACGAGGTCTTTAAACCACTCATTGACATAGGGATAAGATACTGGTATCAACTTTTCAATCCAAGACAGCTTTTAGTCCTAGTAAAGTTAGTTAAGTATATCAGAACAAGGATTAAATATCTAATCGATAAAAAACGGAATTTGGGAGCAATTATTTCGGTATACTTGGTCTTAGGTATAGATAAATTCGCAGACTTTAATACTATTACAGGATATTGGGCTTGGAGTGTTGGCGCCATAAGACCTTTTAAAGAACATTATGCATCTAAAAGACAGATAGATCTTCATCTTGAATACTGTGAAATGCCTCCGATAGTTGAAGATCCGAAAAAATCATTAGGCTGGGTCTTTGAGCCTGACATTAAGAAGCCTACAGCTACTCGTGGTGGCGTCTGTCCTGTGGTTAGACATCTATGTTCTTGGATTAATGGCTTAGGTGATAGAGTTAGAGTATTTATGGCCGATGCTAGACGGCTCTCAGAGCTTCTCAGTGAAGGAACAGTAGACATTATCAATGTTGATCCTCCCTATTTCGATCAGCACATCTACAGTGATATAAGTGAGTTCTTCTGGCAAATTCTGAGAATAGCCTTAGCTCCAGCTATAGACGCTGGCTACTTATTTAGCAGGGATGAGCTTGAGAAGGCTGAGCTCTTTGTCCTAGGATGGAGTCCTATGCTACCTACAGTCCCTAGGGACGCTGAGATAATAGAGCGTAAGACCATTAAAACTGCAATTAAAGGAAAGAGCATAGTTAAAATCGTAGAGCGTATGAAAATCCCGCACACGAGAGACTGGTACATCAGAGAAATATGGAGGTTCTTCTGTGAAGCCTATAAGACCTTGAAAGATGATGGAGTCTTAATAGTATGGTTCACTCACAGCGACCCTGAGGCTTGGGAGGGAATCCTAAGCGCCCTATATGCGTCAGGATTCACTGTTACAAAGGTCTGGACTATTAAAACGGAGCAGAGAACAAGACCAGTCGCAAGAGCAGGTTTAGCGTTCTGCTCAAGTCTAGCTATCATAGCCAGAAAGGCTGCTGATAGAGTTATCGTAGGGACAACAAAACCTGAAGAACTAATCGCAAACGAGGAGGTGAAGCAGGTAATAGTATCCAGCACAGTAGACGCGCTTCAAAGTGCCATAGAATCTGGGGCATCAGAGCAAGAAAAATACATAATGGCTTTAGCAGGAGCCATAGCTGGAGCCACAAGGGTATGGAACCCACTCATAGAGTCGGCAACACCTAGAAGGGAGCCCACGCTAAGGGCGTTCATAAAACCAGCTAAAGAGTTAGAAACGACCGAGTTGATGAGGTTCGTGAGGCTATCTCAATTCTTCAGAAACTCCTTATACCCAGTCGCCATATACCATGGGATATCTAGGCTCCTGGAAGGGATGGCCAGGGAAGTCCTATCAAAAACAGGCCTAGAAAAGACTGTTATCGAAGACATGGTTAGAGACATAATGCTAGTAGACAGAGACTCGAAAGCCTACCTGCTCTTATGGGCATCTTCAAGATATGCAAAGGGGCCGACAATCGAATATGA
>QMVQ01000229.1 GCA_003661185.1 Candidatus Alkanophagales archaeon
CAGCTTCTTGAAGATTTGCATCCGAAAGGTTAGCTCCTTGAAGTTCTGCAAACGAAAGGTCAGCTCCCTGAAGATTTGCAAACGAAAGGAAAGCATTCTGGAGTTCCTTCTCACTTAACTTCGCTTTTCTTAAAAACACCCCCCAAATCTTATTCTCCTTTAATTCCCCTAACTTCGCATCGTCAGGCTCTTTCCCATCCTCTTCCTTGTGCCAGTAGCAGTATTCTTCCCCCGGAAGGGCTTCGAGCGGGCATTCCCACGTTTCCATTTTGAATTTGCACCTAGCCATTCTACGGTAAGTTAAACCGGTAACGCTCTAAGCCTTTTCGGCAATCGAGGCGAGTCCGAGCAGGATGCCGCAGCTCGCCCGTCGCTCTTCCTGCTTTCAACTTCCTTGCGCTGCTAGCCATCCAACAACTTCTTCAGCTCGTAGAGCTTGTTGAGTGCCTCTATCGGCGTCATCCTCTCCAAATCCAAAGCCCTAAGCTTCTCAATCACTTCCTCAATACTTTCGTCGCTGCTTGCGTTGCCTTCACTTGCGGCTGCTTTTTTCTCGGTAGCATCATCTCTATTTCCGCTCCCGCCTTCACCCACCGCCAGCTCGCCCTCCTCGATTTCTGTCATCACGGCTCTCGCCCGCTCTATGATCGTGGGCGGGATGCCTGCGAGCTTTGCCACTTGAATCCCGTAGCTCTTCGAGCCCTTACCACGCACGACCTTGCGGACGAAGAAAATTTCGCCGCCTTCTTCTCGGACGGACACATTATAACACTTTATGTTCTCGTAGAGGTCTTCGAGGGCGGTAAGCTCGTAGAAGTGCGTCGCAAACATTGTTTTTGCTCTTATGCGCTCGTGTATGTACTCGGCAACCGCCCAAGCGATGCTTACGCCGTCGAGTGTGCTCGTGCCCCGCCCTATCTCATCAAGAATTATAAGACTCCGTTCGGTGGCGTTGTTCAGGATATTAGCGGTCTCGTTCATCTCCACCATGAACGAGCTCTGTCCCATTGCGAGGTCGTCGTAGGCGCCGACCCTCGTGAATATGCGGTCAACGACGCCGACCTTCGCACGGCTCGCCGGCACAAAGGAGCCTAACTGCGCCATCAGCGTGATTAAAGCCACTTGCCGCATGAACGTGGACTTCCCGCTCATGTTCGGTCCCGTGATTATCATCAGGCGGTTCTCCTTGCTCAGATGCACGTCGTTCGGCACGAAGTTCTCGCCACGCTCCCGCAGCTCAAGCTCGACGACCGGGTGCCGTCCGTCCTTGATTACGATGTCGTAGCCGTCGTTCACCTCCGGGCGGACGTATCCATTCTCGGCAGCAGCTTCCGCAAAGGAAAGCAGCACGTCAAGCTCTGCAACCGCCGCCGAAACGCTCTGAATTTCCTTCGCTCGCCTCGCAACCTCTGCCCTCACCTCCTCAAAAATCGCATACTCCAGCCCCTTTATCCGCTCCTCGGCGCCCAGCACCTTCGCCTCGTAATCCTTAAGCTCCTCAGTGACGAAGCGTTCTGCATTCGCTAGCGTCTGCTTCCGCACGTAGTTCGGTGGCACCTTCCGAAGCTGCGAGCGCGGCACCTCGATGTAGTAGCCGAAAATCTTGTTGTAGCCGACCTTGAGCGACTTTATGCCGGTGCGCCGCCGCTCACGCTCCTCAAAGTTTAGCAACCAACGACGCCCTTCCTGCTTCAGCCGCCGCAACTCATCAAGCTCCTCGTTGAAACCCTTTTTTATAATCCCTCCCTCCTTCACCGTTGGCGGCGGGCTCTCCACGATGCTCCGCTCAATCAGCTCGACGAGCTCAGAGAAATTCCCAAGCGCCGCCCACAACGCCCGTAACTTCCCAGCACGCACGCCGCTCAAAAGCTCCTTTAGCTTGTCAAGCTCCCTCAAGGACCTCTTCAGCGCCACCAAGTCACGAGCGTTTGCACTCCCGTAAGAAACCCTGCCTATAATTCTCTCAACGTCGTGAATCTCGCTTAGAATATCACGAAGCTCCGCCCGCAGCAAGGCATCGTTGTAGAGCTCTTCGACGGCGTCGAGCCTACGGTTTATCTCAGCAACGTCGAGCAGTGGGAATCTCAGCCACTTTTTAAGGAGGCGAGCGCCCATGGGCGTCAGCGTCTTGTCGATGACGCCGAGAAGTGTGCCTCGCAGCGAGCCGTCTTTGATGTTCTTGAAGATTTCAAGGTTACGAAGCGTCGTAGCATCCAGAACCATGAAGTCCGAGACTGAAAATGTGCGGAGCGTGCTGATGTGCGTCAGGGCGCTTTTCTGAGTATCTCGCAAATATGAAATGGCGGCGCCTGCTGCGCCAACTGCCGCATGCATCTCAGAGCAGCCGAATCCGTCCAGGGAGATAACTTTGAAGTGGTTTATGAGTATGGTGTAGGCAGTCTTGACGTCAAAATAGTAGTCGTCGTAGCCCGTCATGCCGCCGATGCCAAGCTCGTTTTTCAGCCGTTCAAGCTTCTTCACAAGACTCTCACAAGCCGCCGCCTCATGCTCATCGCCTTCCTGCTCCTCGTCAGGAAAAAGCGACGCCGGCAGCAAAATTTCTGCGGGACGCAGCCTCGCAAGCTCGT
Source organism: Candidatus Alkanophagales archaeon (assembly GCA_003661185.1). GTDB lineage: Archaea > Halobacteriota > Syntropharchaeia > Alkanophagales > B39-G2 > Alkanophaga > Alkanophaga liquidiphilum. The sequence goes on from QMVQ01000229.1 coordinate 2,589, forward strand.
TGAGCAATTGCGTGTGCTCCTCGTCGTCCTCAAACTCCGTAACCAGAAACTCGCCCGTGGAAACTTCCACGAGGGCGACGCCCGTCTTCACTCCCTTCTTGCCGCCGCTGAAATTTACGCTCATTAAGTAGTTAGAACTGCGTTCGTCGAGGAGCGTTTCTTCAAAAACGGTTCCCGGCGTGACTACCCGGACAACGTCCCGCTTTACAACATCTTTACCTTTAGGCTCTTCGAGTTGCTCGCAGATTGCCACTTTGTAGCCACGCTCCACTAGCTTTTTAATGTAAGGCGCTGCCGCATGGCATGGAACGCCC
>QMVQ01000230.1 GCA_003661185.1 Candidatus Alkanophagales archaeon
CAGAGCCGCAACTTCAGCCCTGAGGGTAGCGTAACACAATTCCGGGACGACACGCACCAGAGCTCGTAGCCCCATGGCTTGTCCTTGACGAAAGCATCCACTTTAAGCGGCATTTTTGCAGCGTCCTGCAAGTTCTCCCTTAAAACAGCCGTCGCCTCTTCCAAGCATGTATCGCCTAGGGCATCGCCTCGCATCCCCATCCTAAAAAGCAGAAGGCTCGTCCTGACGTCGTTAAGCGTCCTCAGCAGCGCTTCTCTGTCGCCCGCAGCAATGGCGGACGCAACATTCTCTATCCTATGTCTCGTATCCTCAAGTTCCTTCTGGCTGACACCTTTCATCATCTCTGCAACCTCTCGCAGCGAGAAATCATTTTCTGGGAGCCGTGAGTGCCACCACTTCTCTTTATCGCCCCTTTCTTCACCAATTCTGATTTTCAGCCGTATTCTCCCCTCAATAGGATGGAAAACATCAACTACGCATTTTCCCTCCTCGCGGATTTCTGCATGGTCTACGACATTGTAAATGATACAGCGTTTCGCCTGCACCCTGCTGAGTTTTGAATCTATCATGCAAGAATCTTCCAGATTTGCGTCTTTGGCGACGGAATCGAAAACGACGCACCTCTCAACGTTGCCGCCCGAAAAGCTTGAGCTTTCGAAGACGGAGTTATAAACTTCACAGCCAAGAGACTCCGTTCTTGGCGCTACGTGCAAAAATTCCCTCAACTTCGACCCCACATCGGTCAAAATGCTCATTAAACTATTGTAGTAGCTCTCATTCGTCCCAAAATCCACCCAAACAGCGTTTTCACTTAACGGGATGCTCTTTATTAAGGACAAGCCGCCTACCCCCTTTAAGGCTTCGCTTAACCATTTCGCCCGCTCACGTAGCCAGCCCTCGGCGCTTGCTTCCGACGAAATCCAAAGCTGCCAAAGCTCGTCAGAGTTGAACTTCCCGCTCCTTGCGTCGAGCTGCTCCCTGAACGCCTCAAGCATTTTCTCAGCAGCGTCGCCGCTCATCAAAAACGTCCCCATATTTATCATGACTCCAACGTCGCCCGCCGCTCGCTGCAAACGCTCAAGCTTCGTTTTTACTGTGTTATAATCTCTGGAGTCGTCGAATTCAAGAAGCTCGCAGCCCTCGCCGCACCTAACAATCTGAATGCCGTAGTTGCTCGCAATCTCCGCAGTAAGCTCAGGGACGCTCAACCCGAAGAGAAGGACGTGCGTGCTTTCCGCACAACGTCTTATCTCGTTAACGTCATCTTCAAAAAATATGAGTTGGTCGCCCCACGTCACTAAAATCCTCGAAGGTATGGAAATTTCTTGAAATTGCTTTATCACGGCCTCCAGTAGCGTCAGCCTCGGCAGTTTTATAAAAGATTTGTTCAAACACGCTCTCGTGAGGAGGTTTCTCGTGCCCTCGCCCGCTGTGTGCACGACTAAGACGCTCTTGTCGCGCTTGACTTCCGCCACGAGGTTCTTGCCGACGGCGGCGCTCGCATTTTTGAGAGCAAACAGCGTTCCAAGACCGTTTCCGGCGGCGCCCTGCCATGCTGCCTCTGAAACTGGTATGAGCTTCGAGTCGAGAACGACATCGCTCGAAAGCGACATTCGCCTGAAATCTTCTACCTGCGTGTCGTCTGGAAGCACAATCACCACATAATCGAACATTCATTTTAACATGAGGTGATGAAAACTAAAAGCCTTCGTTGGTGCTTTTCGAAACCAGATACACGGCTACCGTAAGTCAAAAATAGCATATCCTCCCTCTCTCTTTGAATGCTACCGAGAACGATTGAGTGGGACGATACAAGGAACGTCATAAAAATGATAGACCAGACTCTGTTACCAGCCCGCCTTGAAGTTCTGGAGTGCGGCGATGTTGACTCGCTGATAAAGGCGATAAAAGAGATGAAAATCAGAGGCGCTCCCGCTCTTGGAGTCGCTGGCGCCTTCGGCGTCGCACTTGCAGTATTTAATGCTCAAAGCTTTGAAGAAGTGGAAGATGCTGCAAGAAAGCTCAGCACCGCAAGACCTACCGCCGTGAACCTGAGCTACGGCGTTTTGAGAGCAATGCGTCGTGTTCGCACGGCGAAAAGCCTCGAAGAGGCGAGGCGGGCGGCGCTCGAAGAGGCGAAGAAAATGGCGGAGGAGGACGTTGCGACGAATCGAAAAATCGGAGAGCACGGCGCCAGTTTCCTTGAGGACGGCGACGTTGTCATGACGATTTGCAACGCTGGACGCCTCGCATGCGTTGATTTTGGGACGGCGCTCGGCGTCATACGGGCGGCGGTGGAGAGAGGCAAGCGCATAAGAGTATTCGCCTGCGAAACGAGACCCCTGAACCAAGGTTCAAGGCTCACCACCTTCGAGCTTCTTGCAGACGGCATCCCCGTAACGCTAATCACGGACGGCATGAGCGGCTTCGTCATGCAGCAGCGGCTTGTCTCTAAAGTCATCGTCGGCGCCGACCGCGTCGTCAGCGACGGTTTCTTCAACAAAATCGGCACATACTCGCTGGCGGTCCTCGCAAAACACCATCGCATCCCGTTCTACGTGGCGGCGCCGCTCTCAAGCTTCGACCTCGGAAAACGCTCTGAAGACGTGGAAATAGAAGTGCGGAGCGCCGACGAGCTCAAGTTCTTCTGCGGCGTCCAGATTGCGCCGCTCGACGTCGAAGTTTACAACCCGGCGTTTGATTTTACCCCCCATAAGCTCGTCACGGCATTCATCACCGAAAATGGCATATTCACACCAAAAGAGCTTCCAGAATTACAATCTGCTGAGAAAAGATAAGCAGGAGTGGAGTTCGGAGAGGTCACAAGCTGCAGCTCAGGCTTGAGGAGTGCTGGTGAGTTTGCGGAAGCTGAGAGCGCAAGAGGTCCTGAGCGCCCACGTC
>QMVQ01000231.1 GCA_003661185.1 Candidatus Alkanophagales archaeon
AACTTTGGATACTGCAGAAATCAGGTCCTTGTAACCAAGTTGAGTCAGAACTTTTTTGACCAATTCTTTTGTCTGTGGGGTTTCATCGAGATGCTGGGCATCGCTGCGTGGATAACTCAAACTTTTTCTCACTTCATAGAGATGCTGCGCAATATTGAGTGTTTTTTGTGCTGAGAAGCCATATAGCTGATTGGCTTCTCTTTGTAAGGAAGTCAGGGAGTGCAAAAGTGGAGGTGGTTCTTTTTTGAGTCTCTTTTCAACTTTAGTGACTACACCAGTTTTACCCTGTATGAACTCAACTATTTTGTAAGCTTCCTCCTTTTTGAGCCTTTTTGAATCTTGCTCATTCTCGGCTTGCCCTTTTTCATCACTTGCTCCTTGTTTTTGTGTGGTCAAAAAGGCTAAAACGGTGCCTTTCTGGCCTTCAAAAAGAGCTTTAACAATGTAGTATTCCTCTGGCTTGAAATTCTTTCTTTCAAGGTGCCGATCCACAAGAAGTTTCAATACAGGCGTCTGGACTCTTCCAATTGACCAGACGCCTTTCTTAGCCTGAAGAGAGCATGCCCGGCTGCAGTTGATCCCAACAAGCCAGTCGGCATGCTGGCGGGCAAGCGCTTCCTGAAAAAGTGATTCAAACTGCCCATCTGGTCTTAATTTCTTTAACTCCCGTCTCACAACTTCAGGCGATAGAGCTTCAGAAGTCCATAGACGATACGTTTCCCCTTTCCAGCCAGCATGATCAAGAATCAAACGGGCAATCAGCTGTCCTTCTCTGCCACAATCTGTGCAGATACAGGTGCTGCCAACTTTTTTCAGAAGTTCCTTAATTACCTTAAACTGCTTGCCTGCTCCTTTTATGAGCCGGTATCTAAATCTTTCAGGTAAGATTGGTAGTGTTTTCCATTCCCATTTCTGTGGGGCAATAGCTTCTGTGTCTATTTCAAATAAATGGCCATATGCCCATGTGATGTAGTATTTCGTGCCGTTCCAGGTTACTTCAAAGTAGCCATCTCTCTTTTGGAATTTTCCCAATGCCCTTGCAATATCAAGGGCAACGCTTGGCTTTTCTGTAAGAATTAGCTGTGTGGGCATTTGTCGCTCCTTTGGTTAAAGCTCACCGCTACCTTCTTTTTCCTGAACATTTACGTTTTCTTTCCTTATCTTGATCGTTGGCATGACTTCAGCACTTGCACCGCGACCTTTTCCTACTTTAACAACTTTATCGTTTTCATCAAAAATTACCGTTACGCAATATGATTTTGCACTGTTGCTGCCAAGAGTCCCCCACAGAACTGTAACATTGCCACCTCTCTGCCAGCAATAAAAATAAACCTTTCTGCCATCATCCATGCGTTTGACACTTGTAGGAGCACCGAGTTTTACAAGGACGTCATCTTTGGACATCCCTGGTTTGATTTCTGATAGCTGCTCGTCAGTAATTTCTTCTCCCTGCCTGATGTTTTGATAGGAGATAACTCCGCATGCTGTCATAAACCCAACCATTGCCAAAATAGACACGAAAATAAGTGACTTTTTCATAAGGCACCTCCCTTGGTTTTTATTTTTTAGTAGAAAACTCCCAAAATTTCTCGTTTGGCTTGAAATGTATGGTTATACTGACTGTTACCCTAACGGTTTAGTAAACTGTTTATGTAACGGTTGTTCCGAAGTGTATACCGGTCATATACGAATCGTATACAAGTCTAATCTTTGTAGTTTATGTAGGTTAAAAAACAAGTTCAGAGTACTAATTATTTTAAAGTTTGGCCAAGACTTCTTTTAAAGTTTCCTTAAAGGCCCTGGTAAGAAACTTTTTTGCTTTATTGGGTTTCTAAATTTAAAATTAGAGAAGTAAGAGTCGTCCTCAAGCGAAGCTTGAGGACATGTAGTATCGTCAGATACTACACAAAGAATCTGATAGCTGTAATCTATGTTGTATTCTATGAACGTATTCTATGTAGTATTCTATGTATATATAGGGGGGCGCTTTTGTACATTATTGTCTGGCGCTTTTGTGCATTATTGTGTGCACGTTTCCGCCATCCAATAATGGCGCTTTTGTACATTATGATAACTATCCCAATTTTTCACAAAAATTTGCCAGTCTTTGGTGACCTTATTCCAGTCAACTAAAAAATAGAGTTTGCGTGGAAGGCCAGCGAATTTTTCAGAAAGATAGCCTCTCTTTTTGAGTAGTCTTCGTGCACTTTCTTGCTCCCGCCGGGATAAGCCAGTCTCAATCATTATTTCTTCCTGAGTTTTATAAATCCAGCCCTCAGGGTCATTCTGTTTCCCCTGCCAATAACCAAGCTGGCATAAAAAAATTGCTGCCTTAACAGAGCCTAAAAAGATGGCCATTCTGGGATAGTAACCTATTGGTCTCCCAATTTGGGTAAAAAGATCACCTAGATTCATTGTGTCTCCTTGGACAATTTATTTGCATTGTTCTTTACCCACCATACATGCTGAACCACCTGCAGGTAGGTTCGAAAATTTTGAAAATATCGGGAAACCCTTGACACCCTTTCGTGCCTGGATTCTTTGCAAATAATTCCTGATTTTGGTTGCTCCTATCAGAACTCTCTTTTCGTTGTGTCCGTTTATTAAAAGCACTGGTACTTGGCTGATCCGTAAGCTCTTAAAAAGCTCGATATACCGTCTGACAGGTAAGAGGCAAACCTGGATGTTACATTGCTGACATTCATTTATGATTTCTTTACAATGTGGACAGTTATTGTCATAAAATAGTACAAGCTCTTTGTCCTTTGGTATGCAGACTTGATTTGTAGCCGGCAGAATCAAATAGAAAAGACCAAATATCACGATAAAACAGGCAAAACCAACTATTATATCCTTGTGCTTGTCTAGA
>QMVQ01000232.1 GCA_003661185.1 Candidatus Alkanophagales archaeon
GTGCTATTATTCTTAGGTAGGAAGTCTTGAACTTAGAGTATAACTGTCAGCTGCGAAAAGAGTCTTCATCTATCAAGAGACCGTCGTTTCATCATCCATGTATAATCGAAGGAGAGACATATAGCTGTTTCTACCACATTGTCACAGAATTCTACATTGGTACATATGTCTATTATCATCTCCTGGAAGGATATTTCATTTCACATATTTGAAGCTGATTTTCCCTTCATCATGCAACTTATATTCTCCCAAATGAGAACATACATTATTCCAATAAACCATTAATATGTATATAAATTATAATATATTGCTCATAAAATGACTATTTTAATTATATATGACAAATATTATAATATGTTCTATTTGTGATCGAAAGGTATTTAAGTGCTCTTGTAGAGCTGAACCCTTAGAGGACGAAGGAGATGGAGGAGGAAGATTCGAGTAGTGATTTAAAATTGAATAGCCAAATGAGGGTACTTCTCGTAAGAGCAATAATAATAACTACAGCGGGCGGTATAACGGGAGGACTAGGTATAATATATTTAAAAGAAGTACTAGGAGTTGATGCTATATTTTTAGGTTCTATGACCTCACTCATGTCAATAGTACTACTTCTTACAATACTATTTGGTGGTTGGTTTAGTGATACTTTTGGTAGGAGAAAGGCGTTTATTATAGGCAGTACCTTAGCCTGTATTCCCTCTCTAATCTTTTTCCTAGCATGGGATAAAATTGTTCTAATTCCTGCGTACATTATAAGCGCTATAGCTAGCTCTTTCATAGCCCCCTCTTATCAATACATACTCAGAGTAGTTACTAGCGATAAATCCAGAGGTACTAGTATAGCAAAAATAGATATGCTGACCAGTATAATTTCAGTAATAATACCTCCACTAAGTACAGCACTAATACCCTTACTAGGTGGTATTCCTATTCTTCGATATATATTTGCTGCACAGTTTATTCTAATGCTTATAGCTACCCTATACACAGCCTCTAAACTTAAAGTTCCAGAAACTACTACCAACGATCCTAAAGTATCAGCTAAGGAGTTTGTCAAAAGTATAATAGATGTTTACAGGATTAGTAGAGAGAGAAGACTGCACTACTGGATACTATTCGTAGCCATGGGGCCCCTAGTCTTCACAATAGTGTCACCATTCTGGAGTCTATATGCATATGAGATATGCAAAACTCCAACATATCTAATGGGTATGCTTTCAACTGCTCAAGCCCTCCCCTATATACTTCTCCTACTACCAATATCCAGACTATCTGATAGAATAGGTAGAAGGAAGATAATATTCGGGCTTAGACCCTTCCTATGGTTAACATTCACCGTCTTAGTACTTGCTAGTACTTTTCAGACACCTTACTCCTTTATAGCACCTCTAATAGCATGGGGATTGTATGGTATATTTGCAACCTCATCACCTTCCGTAGTATCGACACTTGTTGAATCCTTTCCAAAGGAATATCTCTCAAGGTGGACATCATTTAGGAACTTCGTATACTATTTGTTTGCAATACCCTGTGGTCTCCTTGGCGGATTATTATGGAACATAGATCCAAGACTTCCATTCATAGTAGCATTAGTTGCAGACATGGCCAGATCTACCTTCCTCCTAAAAATACCCGAGACCCTAATCCAGAAACCTCCTAGTGTACAGATAAGAGAACCTAGACATATCATTGTCTACGAACTTCCAGGAGCAGGGCTGGGTACTATAGCGAGGTTATTGAGTAATAGATTAAGACTTCAAGTAATAGATAGTAGAGTTGTGGAGAATAATATAGATAGGGTCAAGGAGCCAGCTCTTATAGAGGGAGAAAACGGACTTATAGCCGCTAGAGGGAAAGAAGATACGCTCGTTATATTGCTAGTGGCTCCGCGTCATAATAGAGCCATGAAGAAGGTACAGGAGGAAGGTAAACCACTATTTGTAGCCTTCAAAGAAGTAGAAGAGGAAGATAAAAAAGTGTCTAAAATCATAAAAAAGCATTTTAAAGCCGATATAGAGAATCTTCCACCCTTTGATATAGCTATAAATACAGAACGTATTCCCTTGGAGATAGTTGAAGAAGTTATAGAGCTTACTTATAGAGAACTTAAGTCTAAATCTAAGAAAGACACCTCTAAGACCTTCAGGAGCTAGTTTTTAGTACTTCCCATTGGAAATATCAATAAAATGAGTACTAGGAGTTATACTGAAAGTAAGGTCGTACTATATGATTTCTAACTAGTAGATTCCTCTTTTCAACAGTATACGTGCTCTCTTAATGTTGTCAATTTTTATACTATTTTTAAGTATGTAGAGCCGTTAGTATACTTTTTATAAAGGAGAATACATCTACTTTTACCCTAAAGAACATGTTTATATTGTTGAAGAGCTGGATCAAGAGGGATAAAATGAAAATAATAGCCCATAGAGGTGCCTCAGGATACGCTCCAGAAAACTCAATTGAAGCTATAAAAATGGCTATCGAAATGGGAGCTGATTTCATAGAAATAGATGTCCGAAGAACAAGAGATGGAAGGCTAATACTCATACACGATGGAAAAGTGGATAGAGTAACCGATGGTACTGGATATGTAAGTAGACTTAGCCTACGCCAGGTAAGAAAATTTAGACTTCCAAATGGAGAGCCCATACCTACACTTGAAGAGGCATTAAATCTGCTTAAAACAGCTAAACGTTCGAAGTTTAGAATTCACATAAAGTGGGCGGGATTTGAACATAAGGTACTGAATGCAATAATTGCCACAGGTGTGTGGGATAGGGTAAGGATTCTAGGATCAAGCATAGTACTTAAGACAGTAATACCACTGCAGAGATATCTAGGATA
>QMVQ01000233.1 GCA_003661185.1 Candidatus Alkanophagales archaeon
CTAAACTTCGTGTTGAGGTTACGTAAACATCTTGTAAGCTTATCAACAACAGCAGGCCAATCACTTAATGTACGTGAATGCTTAACATCACATGTCATCACACAGTATGTATTCATCTTAGCACCCACGGCTATCGCTTTAGTAAAGTTAAGGGATTGCAGAAGAGGTCAATATGCGAGGTGTTAGTTAATACTTCATAAAAAGCTCTGAATCCTCCATATTTTAATCCCTCATAGGTAGGTTTCAAATGACTTGACAGGGGTAAATCGTCCTATAAATTTAAAATAGTAAATTTTAGAAAGGGGGTATTATGTTTAAGAGGAGTGTCAGGAGTGGTGTTTTGATAGTATCAGCGATAGTCTTAGGAGCTCTTTTGACGCTACCTCTTATTGCTCAGGCACCGGGATGGAGCTGCAGAATCCATCTCCCACCAAACCCTTACTCCTTCCATAAGGAGGACTTAGAGAAGCTGATGTGGATAGAGATTGCCAATGGGGAGAAGGAGCTTACTCCTGTATATCTTCACGGTGAGATTAAGAGAGATGGGAAGCTTGTGGCTCGTGCCAATAGCAATAGAATAGAGATTCCACCCGGCGGAAAGAGGATAACGAGGGGAGATATCACAAAGCTTACTGATGAGTGGTGGGATCCGGAGCTGGAGAAGACGCTGATAAGGGCTCCTATACTACCTGAAGGGAAGTATGAAGCTTGTGTCTATGTCTACAAATGGGGAGGTAAGGAGCTTCTGACCAAGTGCTGCATATCGTTTGAGAGCAAGCCCATATCTCCTCCAAGGCTTATATCACCAAAGGATGGAGCAACTCTGAAGGAGAAGTATCCCCTATTCCAGTGGACACCACCCACACCTACTCCTAAGGAAGTTACCTATACCCTGAGGATAGTGGAGATCCGTAAGGGTCAGACAAAAGAAGAAGCGATGAGGACAAATCCTGCCTGGTTTGAGAAGAAGGGGATAAAAGGAACCTCTTTCAAATACCCTATAACAGCAAAAATCCTTAAAGGAGGTAAAAGGTATGAGTGGAAAGAATACGCTTGGCAAGTAATAGCGTTTAGCGAAGGAGTTGAGGTAGGTCGCAGTGAAGTATGGACTTTTTCTCCTATACAGTGTATGTGTCTCTGGTGTGATGAAAGTGGGTATAATCACCATATTGGCAGTGATGGTTTAACGCGAATAGATGCAAATGGAAATGGAATCTGTGATGCTTCTGACCCCGCTGCAACCGTCATTCCTTGGGCTACAGCAACTAATAATGCCCATTGGGGTCCATGTGAGGAGTGCTGGGGCGCTATGCATGATGCTCCTCGTAATGCAGAGTGGATATGGGAAAATAACACTGGGGCAGTCAGCTACGGGGAGTGCATTACTTTTGTTAGGTGTTTTGAATGTCCTGATACCCAGGTAATTGATGCCTGCTTAGAATTGAGTGCTGACGACTCTGCTACGGTTTGGTTGAATGGTCACCTGATTGGGCACCATCCGGCATTCCATAACCCTCCAACCCAGTTTGGGACTTGGTATAGACTATCTGCTTGGGATGTACCTGCATCTTTCTTTAATATGGGTCACAATGTGCTAAAAATCGAAGTCTGTGATGTGTATGGTAAGTATGGTGGCTTACTCTATTGCTTGCATTATAAGATGGGGCCATGTCTTTGCAGTTCAGATAGCATACCAGATAAGCCAGATGTTCCACCCCATGAACCTGTTCCGTGCGATTCCTTTACAGAGTGTTGCGTTCGCCTCTGTAAAGGTTGGACTACCATCTCGTTTCCTATGAGAGAGTATACAGCTCCATTTACAACGACTTTAGAAGACCTCATCCCTGATGCATCTCACCATTCAGATATAGGCAGGATAAGTAATATATGGTGGTGGTCGCCTCCTCTTAACTGGAACAATGCAACTTCTTGGCTACTTAACGGGACAGATTTCGGGAGCCGCAACTGGACGAAAGGCTATGCTGTATTCAGCAATTGTGAAACTGAATACTGCATCGCAGGTATTCCGGTTAGAGAGTGGACTACCACGATATATAAGGGCTGGAACTTGATAGGCTCTGTTCTCTGTGATACTTGCCCGTGTTGTTGCGGGAGACCTCCAGTCGGCATCCCTTGGACAGAACCTTCTGTGACCCTTACAGACATGGCCGGTAATCCTCTGCCACTTACTTCGATCATTGGACCTTATTATATGTGTGGTCCTTGGTCTTTAGTCGGTCCGGTTTCTGTGATAGAGCCGTTTAAGGGTTACTGGATATGCACAAAGCTGGATTCGGCTAAATTAAAGATAACTTGCGACAGTATAGTTCCTCTTCCAACAATACCTTGTCCACACGATTCATAATGATGGCTTTAGCAAAAAGTGGGGCGGGGCTCTCCCCCGCCCCTCGCTTCTTTAGGAAAATCAGTTAAAGGGGTCAAGTTTTGAATTGTGAACTGAAGAACAGGGTATGAGAAATAAGAAGCAAGTAAATTATAGAGCTATGAAGCTATAAGGCAATGCGTGTTATTGACAAAGATTGAAAATGGGTATAGACTTTATATAAAAAGGGGTTATATGGTAAGGATAATTTCAGGTTTGGGTGTAATTGTTTTTGCCTCAACCGCTTTTTCCTTTGACTTGACTATTAAAGATAAGACCCTTGTGAGCTTGTCAGGACAAGTTAGCTGGGAACTTCAGTGGGATAAGGTCACAGGTAAGGATCAGGGTAGGCCTGAATGGGTAAATACTTTTACCTTCACCCCAAGTATCTCATTTTTCAAAATTCCTATCCCTCTGGATTTTTTGTTTACCCTATCCTCCTTAGAGAGTGCTATC
>QMVQ01000234.1 GCA_003661185.1 Candidatus Alkanophagales archaeon
GATAAAAGCGGCAGCGTCGCTCAACTGGCTTGACGAGCGCAAAACGGTGATAGAAGTGCTGACGTGCATCAAAAGGGCGGGCGCCGACCTCATACTCACGTATTTCGCAAAGGACGTGGCGAGGATGCTTAAGGATCTGAGCTGGTGGCAACGACGATCGTTGGAATCAACCTAAAGCAAATTTAACCGATCATAATACAAAAATGAACGTGAGTGTGCGAAAGGCAAACGTGATTGCCTCCTACATCAGGGAAATCCACAACATTTACACGAGAGGGGACTTCACAGAGCCAAGTTTCTACCCATGCTTACAACGGCTTTTCGAAGCCTTATCTGGGGACGGATGCACAGTTATTTCTGCGCCCAAGAAGACGAAAGCGGGCTTTCCAGACTTCATCGTCCGAAGAGGAACAGAAATCGTGGGATATATCGAAGCAAAGCCCTTAGGGGCAGACCTTGAGAGAGAAGAGCGGACCAAGCAGCTCCAGAGGTATAGGAATGCGTTTCCGAACCTCATTCTGACGAACTTCCTGCAATTCAGGCTATACGGGAACGGCAAGCTCGTGAGTACTGCGGAGTTATGCGATGCATCTGACCTGAGCGGACCGAAGCCTCCTAGTGTCTCAAACAAACACCTAAAAACCTTCCTCGATCTCGTTAGCAAATTTTACGACTTCTCAATGCCTGAGATTCAAGATGCTTCGAGGCTGGCATCCGTGCTTGCGAAGAAGACGAAATTCGCAAGAGACATTATCTTAGAGGAGCTTAAAGATGGCGATATTTTCTTGTCTCAACTCTTAACATATTTCAAACACACGCTCATCGAGGGTTTAACTGACGAGAAGTTTGCAGATTTGTATGCGCAAACGCTTGCTTACGGGTTGTTTGCAGCGAAAGTGATGGCGGGAAGCGAAGAAGTACGGCGGAACAACGCTTGGATGTTTATAACGATGCCACTGCTCCGTAAGATTTTCCACATTTCCAGCGGTCCTGATTGCCCGGAGGCGCTGAGCTGGGTCATTGATGATATTTGTGGCGTGCTGAATAAGGTAGATGTTACCTCTCTTCTCAGCAAGGAGGATGTCCTCTTCGACGACCCCATTATTCACTTTTATGACACGTTCATTGGCGAATATGACCCTACAGAGAAGAAACGTCTTGGCATTTACTATACGCCTGTTGGCGTCGTTGCTTACATTGTGGCGTCGGCTCATAAACTGCTGCAGACGAAGTTCGGACTGGAGCTGGGGCTTGCGGAGCAGGGCGTGAAGCTTCTCGATCCTGCTGCCGGGACGCTGACGTTCGTGATTCGGGCAATAGGGCGTGCTCTGGCGGAATTTGAGAGTAGAGGCTTAGGCGGTCTTATTCCGTTTTATATCAAGCATCACATCCTCAAAAACTTCTATGCCTTTGAGATATCGCTCGTTCCTTACGTGATTGGACATTTGCGGGTCGCGAAATATTTAGAGGACCGCTGGGGGTATAAACTTGGTGAAACCTCTCCCCCCGACCGCTCAGAACTACGAGAGCCCGACAGGTTCCAGTTCTACCTTACGAACACGCTGGAAATGAGAAAGCCGAGTGAAGCGCCGCTGTTGATGGAACTCACCGAAGAAGGCAAGCGAGCGGAGGAGGTTAAGGAGAGAATCCCGATTCTTGTAGTTCTTGGTAACCCACCGTATTCCGTAAGCTCCGAGAATAAGTCAAAGTTCATCGAGGAGCTTATGCAAGACTATAAGAGAGATGTTCGTGGCGAACGGAACATACAGCCGCTCTCCGACGACTACATCAAATTCATCCGCTTCGCCCAGTGGAAACTGGAGAGGACGGGCAAGGGGATTTTGGCATTCATCACGAACAACGCATACCTCGACGGCGTCATCCACCGAGGGATGCGGAAGAGGCTCTTGGAAACCTTCGATGAGATTTACATCCTGAACCTGCACGGCTCTTTAAGGAAGGGCGAGACGCCACCCAACGGCGAGAGGGACGAAAACATCTTCGACATCCAGCAGGGCGTCGCCATAGGGATTTTCGTGAAGCTGGAGCTGGCGCCGAGGGAGAAAAAGGTCTATTACGCCGACCTCTGGGGGACGAGGGAGGAAAAGCTGAACTTCCTGCGCAATAACGATGTCGAAACTACGAACTGGACAGAAATCAAGCCCGCCCCGCCCTATTACTTCTTCGTCCCTAAGGATTTCTCATTGCAGGAGGAGTACGAGGAGTTTTGGAGAGTCACGGACATCTTCGAGAAGTGGTCGAGCGGCGTGGAAACGGGTAAGGACGACATCTTGGTGGGATTTACCCCCAAACACGTCGAGAGGGTTTTTAGCGACATTCTCGATCCCAGAGTGACGCTAGAAGATTTAAAAGCACGCTACGATTTAAGAGAAACGAGCGGGTGGAAGATAAAAACCCGCAGGAAGGAACTTTTGAGGAAGGAGGCATTCTCCAGAGAAGCTATCATCCCATATGCCTACCGTCCTTTTGATACAAGGTTCACATATTACTGCAACTTCCTCAGGAGGCTGCATCATGAAACCATGAAAAACCTTTTGAGCGACAACTTAGCTCTAGTGACAACTAGATTCCTATCAATTCCACCCTTCACACATATTCTCGTTACGGATAAAATTGGTGACGCCACTTTCATCTCAACCAAAACGAAAGAAAGAGCATACTTCTTCCCGCTTTACCTTTACGATGGAGGCAAGCGTCGCCCCAACTTCAAGAAGGAATTTTTGAGTGCGGTGAGAGCGAGGATAGGGGAGGAGCCTGCGCCGGAGGAGCTTTTCTATTACATC
>QMVQ01000235.1 GCA_003661185.1 Candidatus Alkanophagales archaeon
ATGGTGACGAAATCAGCGATGAAGTTCGTGAAAAGCTCGATAGTGCTTACCAGTACTTCTACAATTACATTGAAGAAAGAAAAAAGGATGAAAAAACGATTCACATATATGAAAGAGAGTTTCACGGTGGTCTTCCGGAGAGGATTTATGTGAAAGAATTTGTCCATAAAAAGGACTTTAAGGTTACTGTTGAGGAACTGGTTGGTGCTATTGTTAAGGTTCCTTCAGGCAAACTTGCTCTTAACGCTACTGTAAAGAATTTAAAGGAAGGTAACTGGGAGCTGGCAGCTTTAAAAGGAATCAAGTTCATCATCGGTGCAACAGGAGAAGCCGTGGCATATCTTGCAATAATAAAACCCGAAGCATACGGCCCTTCCATTCTCAACATAACACCGAGGTCAAACGCAAAAGGGCCTGACTTTATTTATGTAAAAAGCACAGAAATCCCCTCCAAAAATCCCTCCAGATTTGACGAAATGGGAAGCAAAAGGAACCACAGTCTTCAGGGTTACCTCATTAATTCGGGATGGATACAACCGTAATCTGGAAAGCCAGCCGGGCATAGTTTCCGTTTACAGGATGAAAGGATCAAATCTTTATGTGGCGTTCATACATGGTTAGGTGGTAAAAATGCACTTGGAAACAATACAAATGCAGGCGGTACTATCCAATTATGCCGCCACAAAGCTCAAGATTGATGAAATTTTAAGTGGAAAAGCAAATTACCCATTATACGGGATTATCGAAGACATTTTTCAAGCAATTATAGGATTCTTTGGTGCGGAAGAGTGGGAACTCTGCTCAGAGGCATGCTCCTACCTCCAGCGTCTTGAAGAGTATCTAAAGAGCAACGGGGAAAACCTGAAAGACTACGTAGATCAATCCCGCACCCCGTACTTTAAACTTGTCAGGCTCCTCTGCAGGATGCTTCCGGTTATACGGGGTGAAAAAGAGATTTCCAATGAAGAACTGGAAAAATTGAAGGAGTTGTCCAAGGCAACATATCCTATCTTCCCGAATGATGCTTTTGTAGTCCTCCGAAAGCATCTGAAGGGAAGAGTATCCGATGATATCCTTAAGGAGATAGAAGTCCCTAAAACCCCCCAATCGCAGGAAGTCCCAAAAATAACTCTTGAAATGCAGATTGCAACTATAGAGCTCGAGTTTAGCCTTGCGAGGTTATATATGAAACAGCTTCTTTCAGGCGAGATAGATGATACAAAGATAGGTTACTACATCCTTAAACTGACGAGTGATTTCTCTCGCGCCTTTGAACTGTTCTTTGTGCTTGGAGATGCCAAAAACATGGAAGAAACATGGAATGCTCTTGAAAAGCTCAAAAAACTGAGCAGGGAGCGTTCTTTAAGCCTAACCATTGATCCCGCAGTTTACTATCCTCTCCAAAGGGCTGAGGCACTCCACGAACTCTGGACCTTTATGAAAAATTCCGCTCCAATCCCACGCGAGACACTTTCTAAAGCCCTCAGCATTATTCGTGGGAGCACACCACTTCACAGGGAAGTTCTCCTCACCCTCAAGGAATACCTTGAATCTCAGGGCTATGAAGTCCCAGAAGAACTCATGGAGGCATTGGACAGGTTCCCCAAACCCAAAGAGATTGATTACTGGGAGGAGTACCAGAAAACACTGAAAGAATTCGACGAAAAGGGCAAAAAGTTCCACGAGAAGGCAAAGAGGGAGTGGGAGAAAATCGAGAAAGGAGAGGCTGAAGATTTAATAGGCTCCCTTCAAGAGGTAATCTGGAACCTGAGCGAGGGGGTTGTTTACAACTTCGCCATGAGGAAATTTAAACCCGTCAAAGAAGCTTACGAGATTTTTCTTAAAGCACGCGAATTTGCGGAAGAAAACAACCTGTTCAAGACGAAGCTCAGCGAGGATGTATGGCTCGGAAAGCTTAAGCGTATAAACATCAAGTGGGGCAACGACATAAAATGGTACGAAGATTACCGCGTCATCTCCAACAGGATAATAAGGCTGACGAGAATTGCAGAGTTCATGATGTGGAAGCGCAGGATTCCCGAATTCCTCTACGCAAACCCTTACACTAACCTTGGTGGGGATTACGAGCACAACGACCCTCCATTGTGGGCGCTAACAAAGGGACTTATGATGATACTGAACCACAACCGCTCCAAGGGAGTCCTCCCAAGTGTAGAGCTTCAGGAGGAAGTTTTAAACTACGCCCTGAGGCTCAACCTCCTCTGGCCCGAAAAAACTGAAGTCTGGGGGTGCAAAGACGGGGCCTGCATCGTCTTTAGGGGTGAGCTCGATGAACAAGCGATTAAAGGGTTAAAGAGAGACGTCTGGGACAATGATATTGTGTTTTACCACGGAAAGGACGTCGTGATAGGATACTCAAGGAAAAGAAAACTCGGATATGCATGTGGAAAAGACATAGTTGACGAGCTGATTCGAGAAGCGCTGGGATAGCGGGCCTAGAACTGCTAAATTCGGGGCAAGAATTGGCAGATGGTCCAGAGGTTTGTTTTTCTCTTTGCTTTTTAGCATAATTTTGTTTTGGGTTCATTCTTGTTTGGTGGATCATTTAGCGAGATTGCTAAATGACCCCGGAGGATGTCAAAATTATCCTGACAGCATGGTTTAGTTAGGAGCAATTAAGCACTTTTCCATATGGTTCTCAAAGAAACTGCAATGCCTCTTCATAAATTGCCGTAAGAATGTTAAAACCAAACTATTTTTAAACCTAATACTTACATCAATTTGGTGATATCATGGCGGTTCATCCTATCGATTACCGCTACGGTAGTGAAGAAATGAGAAGA
>QMVQ01000236.1 GCA_003661185.1 Candidatus Alkanophagales archaeon
ATGTTAGTAAATTAACCTAACTTAGAATAAAGAAAAAGGCTTGAAGCAAAATAGCATCTAAGCTTTAACATCCTCGAACTCGAACCTTACTCGATATCTCTTGAGCTTCACATAAGGCATTAGACGAGTAGCATAGATCACTTTCTCCGGGAAGACATGACCCAGCTGTTTTACGTAAGCTTCTAACTCGATCAATCTGTGTCTATATCTAAACATTTCTATCACCATACCTTTAGTTTTCGTCAAGGAGGAAGTGATTCGAAGTTAAAATAGTCTATAAAGGAGAGCTGATGGGGGAAAACTTTATAATTTAGAGTGCTTTAGGCTGATATAGGGTGAATTAGAGTGAATAAGAAGAGGAAATCATTCCTTGAAATAAGAGATTGTAAAGTTGAAATAGGAGGAGAAGATACCCTTAGTCAGAAGGAAACGCGCGATGTACCTATCGGGCATTCTTGTATCTTCGTAAACAATCGCTACCAAATATGTATATTACCAAGTAAGGATTTCGGAAGAAGAGATATCATTCTAATAGACTATAAAGAGAGACAAGCAAGGTCAGTAAGAAGTACCACAGAACTAGCTAATATTTTGCTTAAACGCGGCATTGATAAAGACGATTTATCTAGAGTGATGAGCTTCATAGGAGAGCGTCTGAGGTCGTTAGATGAGCTCTACGCAAAGTATAGGATCGAGACGCCCTTAGGTGGAGGAGGGTATACTATAAGAAAGAAGGTCAAGTCAGATATTAATTAAAAAGATTCCATCTTACCAAGGTTGGCTCCTGCTCCATCAGGTCGAAGCTTCAGCACTTTCTCACTATTGACCAGCCTACAGGCAGTCTTGTAATGAACCTAGCAACCTAAATGTAGGCTCTTTCAGTACTCCTTACAAGCATATCCTTAACGAGCTGAATGTCCTTATGCTTAGCATCCTCAGCTATTAGCTTGAAGACTACGATTAAGCCCGAATTCTTGAGAACTCCATTCGATAAGGTTGCTGGATGTTGTGCTATGAATATTAAGTATTGGTTGAAGCCAGCACCTTCAGCAACCATTTTATCAAACACTGACTCTGTTATGTTAAGTCCTCTAGCAATCTCCTTAACGGTTGGATCAAAGGCTACTTGATGAGCCTCCTCAATTACGATTAATTCGGGCACCTCACTAGGCCCATTGAATTTGCGATAATAGAAGGCTGATAATGCTAATAAGCCAAGTATGAAAGGCTTATGAATATCAGCTATCTCACCAGCTTCTATAACAGCAACACCTGATAATAGCTCGCTTATGCCAGTATGCTCCTTAGAAGCATATGGTTTAGCTAATCGACCTCTCATGAAATATCTAAGCTTTGCTAACGTCTTCACATACATGTTGTCGAACTGTTCGAAAGTAACCTTCCTACCCTTACGCTCCCGCTCATACATGGCATTTATTCGCTCGTACATATCCTTAAGCGTTGGAGGATTGCTATAATTGCCATCGTAAATGCCTCTTTCAGCATAAAGCTCATCCAATACTTCCCGAAGTAGTGTGTAGCTTCTAGGATCTAAGTCATGAGTCATATAGAACCATGTTATGACAATATCACGCCAAGTTTCAGGATCAACACCCTTAGGCGGTACTAATGGATTCCACTTTAATGGTTTTGCATCACTCCTAGGCTCTGTAGTGTAGAGCACATAAAGCCTACCCTTAATAGTCCTAAGTATCCTCCTCCAATCCTGCTTCCAGTCTAGGATTAAGGCATGAGCTCCTACTGCCTTGATACAACGGCTTACGAAGACTAAAGCCGCATTAGTTTTTCCAGAGCGTGTTATTCCAAAGAACTCAGCATACAATAGCTCTCCCTTATCGATTCTGAATCTAATGCCTGTAACCTCCCCTAGTTCATGGCTTATGTACTTGCATGGTCTGATTAGATGCTTTGATGGTTTCTCAGATCGAAACTTAATGTCTTAACACTTAGAAGGAATTCCTTATAGCCCTCAATAACCCTAAGAGGCTCTGGATAAAGCCTCGTAGGCGTGTAGGCCTCGATTATGAGTGTCTTAGCTACAGCTATCGTTCTCTCAGAACCTAGTATGGCGCGTAAGACGTGATAGCCTTCCTGCGAAATCATCTGAGCGATACGGTCTCTTTCAAAGCGTAGTAGCTCATAAGCTAGGCGTTTGAGTTCATCTAACCGCCTTACACTGTAACTAAATGAAAGCCCTGGAAAGATGCCTAGACCATAAATATTGCCTTCGCTAACACTATAATCTCTGGTCTCGCTTATGGCTCGGCTTTCACCAATGCTTTCACCGAAGCTTCGAGTCCTGCCTTACACCTTACTAAAGCCCTCGATAGTGCCCCTGACTTCTCCTCGTGTTTCGACATAGCTTTTAGTAATGCCCTTGCTCACCGCTTCAACTTCGGTAATAGACTTAATCCTTGATCGACCATAGCTTACCGTCTGGACCTCGCTCCAGGTCTCACTTCTTCCTCTAGACCACGAGGAGCCAGAGACCCTAGTCTCGCTATAGGTGCATAGCTTAGGGCTTTCTCATACCATAATCGACCACAGTCCTGCTCTCAGTAAGCGTGGGAATCTTACCTTCAGGTCTCTGAACACTCTCACTCCTGCTCCAGTTCTCGACCTCAGTGATCCCCTTAGTCTTACCCTAGGCATCACTCTCACCGTAAGAGCCATCAATATGGAATATGCCCTTAAAGCCAAGAGGATAATTGAAAAACTAAAATAATCACCTATAGAACTAATTTAGTTAAGGGATCTTTGAAAAGACTCCATTTAGGTTA
>QMVQ01000237.1 GCA_003661185.1 Candidatus Alkanophagales archaeon
CTTCCGCACCCTCGTTTCCTACTACCGTGAGAGCATACATGAGGCAGAGAAGCACAAGGATGGCACTTAGCACGGCTTCGAGCGAGTGGCTCATCCGCATGTCACCTCCAGCGGCACGAGCGCTTTCATTCCTTCGTCCAACACGACCTCTTCTGCCACGACACGCCTCACGATAATCCCATCGACGGACGCTTTCAATTCCTCCTCAGGCACACTCACCTCCAACAAGACTTTCTCGCCCGACGTAGCGTTATAAAGGTAAACGTGCTTCAAATCTGCCTTTAAGCTCGCAAGCGTCACGTTAATCTTTGAAAAGTTCGAGTTCTCGCCTCTTAGCTCCTGCACGTGCCTCCACGCAGCGCTCGGCAGGACGTAAGCTTCGGCGCCGAAGCCTGTGTATGGCAACTCCGTCTCGTTCACGAAATATATATCGACGCCTGTCCTGTTATTCACCGTTTCGACAAGCTTCGTGGCGTTCTTCTCATCCCTCGCATCCACGAGCACCGCACTCTCGAAAACGCACGCCACCCTCGCATGCGTCAAGTTCCGCTTGCTCAGGTTGAAGCCCAGCCCGTGAAGTGCGGCAGTCTTCAAAAGCTCGTCCCTTTTCAGCCCGTAATGCATTGCGAGCGTCGCATACGCCACGTATGAGACGACAAGTGCGAACAACACAAGGCTCAACGCAAGGTCGGCTTTCATCATAGAATTACCACCTTGAAGAAAATGTAGCCGGAGAGCATCATCAGAGCGGAGTGCTTCAGCCCGAACACGGCGGAGCGCTCCCCAAGCTTCCCGGCAACCAGCCCCGAAAGCACAGCCATTATCATCGACGCCCAGAAGAAGTGCGTCTTGTAAAACCCGATGGTTGCGGGCACTCCGATTTCTATCATTGCGGGGAGCAGTTGCGTGACGAGCACGTATACAATGCCGAGGAATATGAAGTATGCGATGTAGATAATAGCGACGTAGGTTTTCAGCGTGCTCGAAACCTCCTTTTTTATGTCGTTTAACCTTTGTGCGTCCACGGAGACCGCCGCTAGAATGTCGCCGATGTCGCCGCCCGCTCTATTTGCTCCTATGATGATAGAAACTGCCCTTTTTATCATTGGAAGCTTCTGCTCACGTCCGAACTCCTCCAAAACTTCCTCGAACGGGCGTCCCCAAGATATTTGGACTGCCATTCTACGAATAGCATCGGTTAAAGGTCCGTAGTCGGCGTCCGCGGTCTTTATCAGAGCTTTTGCGGGGTCCATTCCCGTCCGCACGGACATCGCCAAGTCTCTTAGAAAAAGGGGGAACGCATCTTCCTCCCTCCGCCTCCTCAGGTTGTCGAAATAAGTGAGCGCGGACAAAGGCGCAATTGCGGCGAGCGCCGTAAATATCAGAATGTCCTCATCCACCATTCCCGTCTCGAAAAAGATTTTCAGGTTCAGAAGGAGTAGTGGCGTGTACGCCGCTATGGACGCAAGGATTACGAGGTCTCTGCCCCTTATTTCCTTTCTCCTCTTCAAAACAATTTCGTTACGCAAGTTCGCTCACCCTTTTATGTCCGGAGGCATAACGGCATCCATGAACAGGAGGAAGAGTATGGAGCCGAACGGTATGAGTATGTAAATTGAGGCTAGAAATGCGAATTCGCTGCCGAGCAGGGCGGCGAGCGTGCCCTTCGTCCCGGTTATCAAATTCACAGCGGTCGTCACCGGCAGCATTATGAGGACAAAGAGAGGTCCGAGGACGCAGAGAACGACGTAGAACTCCGAATATATCGCAACGTCTTCGATGAATCGCCGCAATAAAAGGCGACGCTCCTCCATCAGCACCTCGGAGACCTCCACGAGAACCTCCGAAAGGTCGGAGCCTGCAGTCACCGACGATATTATCGTGTTGAGCACCGCCTCCAACTTCGGCGACGGCGCCCGCTTCGCAGCGTTTGCAAGGGCGCTCAGAACGTCAAAGCCCAAAACCTCCATGTCCCGCACGATGTAAGAAGCCTCGACGCTTATCTCCTCATAAATCTCTTTTGCCCCCGCAAGCGATTTGAAAATTCCCTGTGGGGGGACGCCTGCTGACGCCAGCGTCGCCATGTAGCTGAAGGCGTATGGTAGAACGTCATCTATTCTTTTCGCCCTCCTCCTCGCCCTGAAAATAGGATAAACGAGTTGTGCGGAAAAAGAAAGCGCAAAGAACGCAGGGAACAAAAGGAGAAGCGGCATTGGAATTAGGATGCGCGCAAGCGGTAAGATGATGAGCGCTATCGCCAGCGAGTTCATGATTGCGATGCTGAGAAACATGCCGGTGCTCATTCTTATCCTCGCCTTCTCAAGCAGCACGTCAAGCTCCTTGAACCCCCTCTTATCTATTCTCGCTCCCAGCCCCCTGTATGCAAACCCCTTATAGACGTCCAAAAATCTCCTGAAATCCCCTCTACTAATTTTCAGCCCAGAAATGCCGATCAATAATACTTTCAGCCGCTCAATCGCCCTTTTTACTCCTCTCCTATACACTTTCATTGGAACGCATCCTCTCCAAGACTCTCTCAGGGTTTATGTAGTATTCGGCGATGATTTTAGAGAGCTCGTGGTATGAGCTTACGCCCAACGCACTCATCCACCTCAAAACCTCCTCCCGCCTCTCAAGCTCCTCATACATTTTCGCAGGCTCGACGCCTGCGTAGCGTGCGATGCGCTCGAGCAAGTAGCTCTTGCCGCTGAAATTAAAGGTGTCGTTCATTGGGTCCCAGAGGAAGACGTCGTGAGTGACGACGTCGTCACGC
>QMVQ01000238.1 GCA_003661185.1 Candidatus Alkanophagales archaeon
ATTTCCTTGTTCACCACGTCTTGTGGGCGGTTCCCGTCGATTATGACGACGTTCTCCTCTTCTTCCGCCAATCTTTGATAATTTTTTCTAACCTTTTCAAGCGTTTCTGCATCTTCATAAAGCTCAGTGTGAAAGCGCTCCTTCCGTAAGCGGCGCATGCAGACCGCCGGTGGCACGTCTATTACGAACGTCACGTCCGGTGTCAATGCCCCCTCGTTTATCTTACGCAGCCAGCCCAAATCCACCTCTATGGACTGGTAAGCGTAAGACGAAAGCTTGTACCTATCGGAGATCACCACGACGCCGCCGCTTGTAAGTTTTTTTATGATTTCAGTGTGCTGCGCACGGTCAGCCGCAAATAGGAGGGCTAATGCCTTCGCATTCACTTTTAGCTCCCCTCTGAGCGCCCCCCGTATCAAGCCGCCGAATACGCCGTCTGTCGGCTCCTTAGTCAAATACACCTCGTAACCCCTCTCCTCAAACCACTTGTGCAGGTCGAAAGCGTGCGTCGTCAACCCCGAGCCGTCCAAGCCCTCAAAAACTATGAACGGCATCTTGTCTTTTTTTTCAGAGCTTTTTTCTCTCAGAAGACCCAGCCCAGCCATGCCTTTGTCTCCTCCTTGTATTCGAACCATCTTAACGACTCCTTATACTCAGGCGAGATGGGCACCCCCGAAATAACAGGATAAAACACCACAAAAAACACAATGACGGCGACGAGGAACACCGCAACGAACACTTTGCCTAACCTTTTTAGAGAGGGATTGCTACTGCCGACGCACAGCCAATTCAGCCAGTAAACTGTGGCGAATATCATGAACGGGATGTTTGGGAGGAAGTGATAGATAAAGAGGCATCTCGAAATAGAAGCGTAGGGAAGCCATTGTAGGAAAAATGGAATGGTTATAAAAACGCTTGCTTTATCCGAAAACCTACTCCTCACGAGCTTGACTAGCGAGAGCATCATGAACGGTATGGACCCCCACCAAATCAGGGGGTTCCCCATACAAACTATTGTCGAGACGCTGCTGTTCAAGTCGTTGAAGTAGAGCCAGAGCGGCTTCGTCATCAGCCACCAGCTCCACCACGGCGACGAGAACGGGTGCGTCGCCGTGAGCGTTGCATGATACAGATACATCCTTCGCTGAAGCATGAGCACGTCGTAAATGCCGTGCCCAGTAAGCATGTAAGGCACGTAGCTCAACACATAGATCAAAGCGGCGACGAGCAGCCCTGCAACCACTGCAAGCGCCGCTTTTTGCTTAGCCATTGCTCTGCCCGACCCCCTCGTCCAGAGCAGCACGAGCAAGACGAGCACGGCAGCAAAGCCATAAATGGTGTTCCACTTCGTCGAGAGCGCCAATCCGAACACGACGACGCTCAGGAAGAGCGAGCGGAATGCCGTCTTTGACACACCTTTTCTTTGCACGCTGCTGCCGCCGCCGAAAGCCTCGTCGAAATACCGGAAGAAGAAGAAAAACATCAGCGTTGTGAAGAAGAGGATAAAGATCTCACCGGTGGCGAGTCTTGCCATCGTGAAGTGCATAAAGTCAAAAGTCATGAGGAATGCGCAAAGCACGCCTGCAAACGACGACTTAAAGAGCCGTCTCCCAAAAAAGAACATCAGAGGAATCAAAGCGGCAGCCGCCAGCAGCCCAAAGAAACGCCACGCAAATGGACACATCCCGAAGCTCAGAATGCCCAACGCAATTATTAGCTTGCTAAGCGGCGGATGCGTCCACTCGAATGGCTCCTCGGAGTGCAAATACTCCCATGCCGTCCGCACGAAGTAAATTTCGTCGAAATACGTGCCGTATTTCTGTGTGAGCGGCGGTGTCGCCACGTCTTGTTCGTCTATCAGGCGCGAAAGGCTCTCGCCCGCAGTTCCGTTCAAGCCGATGACGCCTTTAATTCCTATCCTTTTGCCATCTTCAGAAACGACGAGGACCTCGCCAACTTCTCCCGCAGAGCTCTGAAATTCGAATTTTAGGAATCTTGTCTCTTCCCCAACATTCACTTTCTCCCACTTACAGAAGTCGCCGCTTTTGTCCAATTTTCCCACGTGCCTCCAGCCCCCTGGGGCGCCGGCGTAAAGGTCGAAGCACGTTCTGTGTTCGTCGCCTAGGAATACGTAAACACACTTCACTCCACAGCTCCCGCCCAAATCCAAGTAGAAGCTTGCGTTCTCGGGGGCTTTCCATCGGCTTTGTGGAAGTTCCAAGGCGCCGAAGTTCACGAGCGCCGAGCAGATGAAAACCGCGGTAAGCGCCGCTACTGCTAAAACCTCAAGCCTCTTCATATTCCTTCCCTTTTGGGAGGTTACTAAGAAAACTTACGGTTTTCGCTGCCAAAAGTTTAATTCGACACGCTACCGCGTTGTGTTACGACTCACGGCTCGACCGTTGCTCGCCCTCCCGCATCCATATCTCGCAAGCCAACGCAAACTTTAAGGTAAAAATAGTTCAGCAACAATGTTGTGAAAATGGGGTTGAGGGCGCACAGAGAAGGCATGGAAAAAGAACTTAGGAGGATTTTAGCAAGTTCTGCTATAAACCAGCTCGCACTTTCGGCAAATGCGTGTGGGTGCGTCGCCCTGACCGTGTTCCCGCTCGGCGTCAGCGCTGAGGATGTTGAGCTGCTGAAGGCTAAAGGGTTCGTAAAAAAACTCAAGAAGCTCGCTGCCGAGCTCGGCGTCGTCCCGAAGAACGTCTCTTTTCAGCGTGGCGAGAATTTTGAGGTCTTGCAGCTAAAGATACTCGACTTTTG
>QMVQ01000239.1 GCA_003661185.1 Candidatus Alkanophagales archaeon
AATGAGTATCGTGATGAAGACGAAGTTCTTGATGAAAGGTGCGTCCATGACTCCAAAATTGCCGATGAAACCGATGCCCGTTGGAAGTTGGGCGGCGGCGCCTGCCATTTCGGGCATGTGCTCTACGAACATCCTGCGTATTGCGTCGTTAAAGGTGGTAAGCGTGCCCGCAACGAACGCTAAGAGCCCGGACATCGTGGCGTGCAGCGGGATGACGAGGTTGGCGAAGCCTGAGGAGATGAGCTTGCGCCTCGCTCGCAACAGGACGGCGCCTAAGGTCGAGGCGCTCACGATTTTGCCTATTTCCGCAGGGTCGCCGCCGAGGTCCACGGCGTCCAAGAACGTCATCGCCGCCCTTTTTATCAACTCGCTGCCGGTCTCTCCGACGAAACGCTCCCAACATATCCTCGGCGATATCCCCATCGCAAGCCTCGTGTGCAACAATTTTATTTCATTCTCAAGGACGCCGACCGCCTTCCTGTCAAGGTTTTCCATGGCTCTTGTCACCGTGGTTCCCATAGAGCCCGCAGTTATGCCAAGCATCTTGAAAAACGTCGAGGCGTCGGCATCTCGTCTATCTATTTTCCAGTCGTCTATTTTGGCAAGAATGCCTATCGGCGCAAATAAGGCAGCAGTGAGCATGAAAAGCTTCCAAGCGCCGTTACTGCTGGCGACGCCCATAGCAAAAAGGAAGGTGTCAAGCATCAACGCCGTCGGAACGAGCGTCACGCATAGCAACCTTGCTAACTTCTGCTCTTTCGGCTTCGTTTGGAGGGCGTGCACTTTTATCTCCTTCGGCGAAACTCGCCATATTACATATGCGCCGAACAGAGAGACAGAAGCTATGAGGAGCATTGTAAGAATGATGGTCGTTTGCGTACCCCCAATACTAAATATCATCATTGACATCAGGATGACGGTGGCTATGAGCGTTGTCGAGACGAGGAGAGCAGTGTAGCCATCTGTCCACTTCCTTAAGGATTCCAAAGCCCGTTCATACTTGTTTGTGTAAATTTCCAACATCGTCTCAGTTTCGGTCTTCAGAAATTCCTTTTCAGGCTCGCCGGTGCTCATCGCCGAAGATAGGCGACGCAGAAAGTCTTTCACGAGCGGCACTTTTGTCCTTTCTGAGACGAGCTTGCAGGCATTCGCATATCCGTAGCTCCAGTTCCTCGCAAGCACAAAGATTTTACGTAAATAACGAGCGGGCACGTATTCTTGACGAGATGTATATTCAAAAAGTATGTCTCTGGAAATGCCAGCGGTGGCAATTGCACTCATATAAGTGAGCATGGAAAGCATGTCGAAATATAAAATGTCCCGCTCTCGGAAGCTTAGCTCCGCACGGGCGGCTTTGTCTTCCTTGTCTTTCTTAATCCTCAAAAAGATATCCTTGAGGGATTCGGGTATGTTCCACTCTTCAGCCTTCTCACTCGCCACCATAACACTCCCTATACCGTCATTACACTACACCCTCTTTCTCAATCTTTGAAATTGCAGCAAAAAGGTCGTAGAAGTTCGTGATGCCGCTCTCGTGCAGCTTCTTCAGAATCTTCGCCCGCTTCTCAAGCTCTCGGTAAATCTCCCTCTTTTTCTTCCCCGTCATCCCTCGTTTTACAGCTATTTTGTTCTCAAGCAAATACGAGTTCATGTTGCCGCTGAACACGAAGCGGTCCCTCGCAGGGTCCCAGCTAAAAACCTCGATGAAGGCGAAGGATTCTGTAGCAGGGTCGTAGCCGACGATTTCGTTCACGCTGAGCACACGGCGCACGAGTCGTCCGTCTCGAGTGCGCACTTGACTCTGAATGATGACGAAGTTCAAGTTGTCAATATACGTCTTCGGGACGTTTATTGGGTTTCCGGTGAGACGTTGGATGAGCTTTTCGACGGACGCTGCGTGGAAAGTAGCGCAGACGCTATGCCCGGTTTGCATCGCCTGGAATGCGATGTTGCCCTCTTCACCCCGAATCTCGCCGACGATGATTTCGTTAGGGCGTTGCCGCAACGCAGCCTTCAGGAGGTCAAACATCGTTACTGAGGCTCTTCCCTCCTCATTGCTCCCTCTGACGACTTCACGAGTCCAGTTCGGGTGCGGCACTTGTATTTCGGGCGTATCCTCGATGGTAACGATTTTGAACTGCGGTGGGATGAACGTCGTGAGTGCGTTCAGCGTCGTTGTCTTTCCAGAAGCGGTCTCGCCGGAGACGAAAAAGTTCATGCCCTCCTTCATCAGAAGCCAAAAGTAGGCAGCCATCATGTAGTTGAAAGTGCCGAATTCTATGAGCTCGAGGACGCTGAGCGGCGTCTCGCTGAACTTACGAATCGTGAAGTTCGAGCCACGCTTCGAGACGTCCTCGCCGAATACGATGTTTATACGAGAGCCGTCGGGGAGCGTGGCGTCCACGATGGGATTCCTGTATGAGACGGGCTTCCCTATTTTTTCTGAAAGTTTGATTATGAAGTCGTCGAGGTCTTTGGGCTCGTCGAAGCGGATGGTCGTCTTCAAGGCTTGAAAGATTTTATGCTCGACGAATATCGAACCGATGCCGCTGCACGAGATGTCCTCGATGTAGGGGTCTTGGATTAGGGGCTCGAGGACGCCCAATCCCACTTTGTCTCTGACCATTAGGTATTTGATTGCCTTGAGCTGCTCCTGCGTCACGAGGATGCCGCCGTTGTTGTTGAATTTTAAGAAGCCGTTGAAAAGGCGTCCGCCATTGCCATTGAAAAGGCGTCCGCCATTACCATTGAAAAGGCGTC
>QMVQ01000240.1 GCA_003661185.1 Candidatus Alkanophagales archaeon
ACCATAATATACGAGGGAATTATCAGAAAAGGAGATACCTTAGTCGTAGGAGGGGTAGATGAGCCAATCGTCACTAGAGTAAGAGCCATTCTCATGCCCAGACCTCTAGATGAGATCAGATCACCGGAGGAAAGATTCCTACAGCTGAATGTGGCTCGTGCTGCTTGTGGTATTAAAATAGTAGCTCCCAATTTAGAGGGGGCTATAGCTGGAGCTCCAGTTCGTGCCGTATGGACACATACTGAACTTGAGAATATTATTAGGGATATAAAGCACGAAGTCTCTAGTATAAAGCTTAAGAGAGAAGTTAATGGAGTCATAGTAAAAGCCGATACCCTTGGTACATTAGAAGCCTTAATTGACTACCTAGAGCGAAAGGGAATTCCCGTTAGATATGCAGATATAGGCAATGTTACAAAGAGAGATGTCATAGAGGCGCAGCTCGTTAAAAAAGAGGATAAATATCGAGCCGTAATATTAGCATTTAATGTCAAGATTACCGAAGAAGCTAGAATAGAAGCTAAGTACACAAATATACCAATATTTCAAAGCAATATAATATACAGGTTGATCGAAGAGTACCAGAAATGGTACTATAAGACTAGAGAATTAGATGCTAGAATTGAACTTTCAAAACTTATTCTACCAGCTAAAATAAAGATCCTCCCTGGATACGTCTTTAGGAGGAGTAATCCAGCAATAGTAGGTATTAAAGTATTAGCTGGCAGACTCAGATCCGGATATCCTCTATTCAGAGCTAAAGACTGCAAAGTCATAGGTAGAGTACTACAAATACAGGCTCACGGTGAGAACGTAAGTGAAGCTACTGTAGGTCAGGAAGTAGCCATATCCATAAGAGGTAATGTTATAGTCGGTAGGCATATCAAGGAAGGGGATGTACTATACTCAGATGTACCGTTTGATCATATGGAGAGAATAAGGACATTAGTTGACTTCCTTACAGAAGATGAAATTAAATTACTTGATGAAATTGAGAAATTAAAACTGGCAAAATTGAGGAGTAGTAAGGAATAAAAGAGTCATAGGAATTGTTAATTTGAATGATGAGTGGTATGGAGCTCTGACTCATGAAGAGTGGGCTAGGCTCTGACTATTTTAATAAGCCTCTATACACCTACTTATATAGGGAGTATGAGCCCTAGGAGAATTGAAAGAAGATTGAGATTGAGGAGAAGATCGGATGTTCCCAGTGGAGTAGCCAAACTTAATCCACAGGCTATGAAGTACTTAGGAATAATTGACAAAATAGAAATTGTAATCGTAGGTGGAAAACGACTGACTCTAAGAGCCCTGGCATTTGAACAAGTCCCTGAAAACGAGGTATGGTGTAATGAAGATGAACTTAGATCACATGGAATAGCCGATCGTACAATAGCTACATGTCGAGCACCACTAAAGCAGATAATATCTAAGTGATTGATCAATTATTTTTTACTTACATCTAATCGAATCATCAATTTGTAAGAGACTATTACCACTTATGATTATGCTAAATTTCTCAAGTTTAAGGTCAATAAGGAATATTTATTGAAGTTCAACCGATTTTATTCTCCTACAGGTGTTCTTAACCTTCTTATAACGTATACTAGAAACATTAATATGTACATCCGGTATGCTCCTTTCGGTGATGAGGACTGGCCTTAGAGAGAAGAGAGGAACAACTAGCACTTAGATCCACTGCTAACAGAAGGATACATGAAATGTTAACTCAACAAGCAGTTAAGATAGATAATATGATGAAAGAGCTCTACAGACTTACGACAGGATTTTTAACACTGGCCCCTGAGGAGTTCGAGAGAAGTGTAGAAACAATAATTAAGCTGAAGGAATCTATCCAGAGTACTAGGAGAGAACTACTCGATTACATATCTAGATTAGCACCAGCTCTTTTGTATAAGGAGGAGTGGTTGAGATTGGCCTTTCGTTTTGATGATATAAGCGATAAAATTATCGGCATAGTCTATAGGTTAGAACACTTTGTAAATTATAAACCTAAAATGCCACACGAAATAGCCGAGATCATAGAGAAGATAGATGAGAGAGTGCTTGATATAATAAGTACATTTAGAACTGCCCTATCCCTACTATTAGTAGATATACATAGATCACTAAACGCTTGTCAAAAAGTTGAAGAATTGGAAAAGGAAATAGATCATCTATATAGGAGGTCCATATTTACAATACTCGATACATCACTTCCACTTAGAGAAACTATGATGCTAAAGGAGATTGCAGAAATGACAGAGACTATAGCGGATTTAGTCGAGAAGGCATCAAATGATCTCAGGATTATTATAATAAATCTCCTATAGCCTAAAAGCTCCTCTATAAACTCATGTTTAGGTCATTATCATGAAATGAGTTAGAGATTTATACGCTCAACCATAGTACTAATGTGCGCCGTATGAGAACTTCGAGGAGAATTGAGCTCAAGCGCTATAAACACCCCATACTTCTGCCAAATAGTGATAACTGGTGGGAGAGTAAGGCTGTATTTAATCCAGGTGCTATATACGATGATGGAAAATTCTTTCTCTTATATCGAGCAGTTGGAGAATATGAGAACTATATCTCTAGATTCGGCCTTGCAATAAGTGAAGATGGATTTAATTTCAAAAGAGTGAGTAAGGTACCAGTTTTTGAAGGAAAAGAGTGGTACGATAGAGGAGGTTGTGAAGATGCAAGGATAGTTAAAATGGAGGGAAAGTTTTATATAACTTATGCCTCTTTACCTAGATC
>QMVQ01000241.1 GCA_003661185.1 Candidatus Alkanophagales archaeon
GCTGTGGGTATAACCTGCGGTCAGGAGCTGCGTGCTCAGCTCGAAGGGGAGCGCTTATGCACACTCCCCAACCTCCCGCCGGTGGAAGCCCCGACTCGGGGCGGGGGAGGAGGTCACATAAGAGCAAGCGTATGCGTTGCCGGGGTAATGCAAAACTTTGGCAAGCAAACAACCACCTGTTGAAACCGATGGCTTTACGGGCGTTCGCCCGAGGGCGGGTTTACACGCTGCATTAAAGTCGGCATCGTAGGTGCGTCCGCAGCGGCAGCACTTGAAAATCGCCCCTCGCCGCAAACCTTCCGCTCCACAGAAACGGCAGCGCTCGGAGTCCGGCTCGCTGACACCATTCTAACGTAAATCTTCCCAGCACGCCCCTTTTTGGCTTGATATCAAAGCGTTCGAGAGTAATCATGGCGTCGTGCTCAATCGCAAACTCGACACTTCCTGTGAAGCAGCGTCCATGAGTTGAAAGCTTCTACGACCACGTCCCTGATTTCCTAGACGCTCTGACTCCCAAGGCAAAAAGTCTCCCGCACTTGCTCGTAAAGCGCCTCGTGCAGAATGCTCTTCAAGTCTTTAGCAGCGCTCTCGCCGCTCGTGCAAGCCACGCTCAAGCACGTAAGCGTAGTAGAGGCGAGCAAGCGCCTAACAGCTGTTGTAAAAAATTTAAGATGGCAGGAATGCGCACGTTAATCTTCGGCGAAACCTTCACCGTTACGCTTTTTGCAACCCACATCTATGTCGAGGTGCATTAATAACGGAAGTGAGAGCGGCATTCCTCCACCACAGTGGTTGTCCCTCGCTTCAAAGTTTATGAAGAAGATTGGCTTTTGCAATGAATACATGATGACCCGTGCATTGCTCTCAGCGAAAAAGGCGAGTCGTGAGAAGCTAATTCTTTTTCTGTAAAAACTATGTAGTAGCATGAAAAGAGTGGTTGTGATTGGTGGGGGTTCGGCGGCAGGGGCGCCGGCGGCGTTTACAGCTAAACTTTTCTACAAGGACGCCTCTGTTACGCTGATAAAGAGGGAGGAGAAGACACTGGTGCCCTGCGGCATACCTTACATCTTCGGGACGCTGAAAGGTGTGGATGACGACGTTTTCTCCAACGAGCGTTATAAGAAGCGGGGCTTGTCCCTCGTCATAGACGCAGCGACAAAAATAGACCGAGAACGTAAAGTTGTGAAGACAGCAGGTGGCAGGGAGATAAGCTATGACAAGCTCGTGCTCGCAACTGGCTCCTCCCCTATAAAACCACCCATAGAGGGATCAGACCTCAAGAACGTCTTCTTCGTGGAGAAGAACTACGAGTATATAAAGAGATTTCTGGAAGCGTTAAGCGGGAAGAAGAAGGCTGTGATAATAGGCGGGGGCTTCGTGGGAGTGGAGCTCGGCGACGAGCTGCGCAAGCGTGGCTTAGAGGTCTCAATCGTGGAGCTCATGCCACACTGCTTACAAACAGCTTTTGACGACGAATTCTGCGAG
Source organism: Candidatus Alkanophagales archaeon (assembly GCA_003661185.1). Taxonomy (GTDB): domain Archaea; phylum Halobacteriota; class Syntropharchaeia; order Alkanophagales; family B39-G2; genus Alkanophaga; species Alkanophaga liquidiphilum. The sequence goes on from QMVQ01000241.1 coordinate 1,486, forward strand.
CTTGCAGAGAGTAAGCTAAAAGAACGTGGCATAAAAGTCTTCACGGGCTGTAAGGTCGAGAGCATCTTGGGAGATGAGATGAGTAGGGTCAGAGGCGTGAAACTCGACAGCGGCGAGGTTCTGGAGGCGGATGTCGTTGTCGTGACTGTTGGTTTGAAGAAAGAAGTCAGCCTCGCAACGGACGCAGGACTCGAAGTGGACGAGCGTTATGGCGTCGTCGTTGACGAATATCAGAGGACGAGCGACGAAGACATATTTGCGGTAGGTGACTGCGCATTCAAACGCTCTTTCTTCACCAATAAACCTTCGATGCTGATGCTTGCACCTATAGGTTCTTATGAGGCGAGGATTGCCGGCGCCAACCTTTTCAAGCTCCGTAGGAGGAACGAAGGCGTCATAGGAACGTTTTCGACGGCGATAGGCGACCTTGCGCTCGCAGTTTCGGGTCTTACCGAGAAGGCTGCAGAGGCAGAAGGTATAAAATATGTAGTGGGCAGCGTTGAAATTCCAGACAAGCATCCGCCGACGATGCCGGGGATAAAAAGGATAAGGATGAAGCTACTGTTCGATGCGAAGACCGAGACGGTCATCGGCGGGCAGCTGAGCGGTGGCTACGTGGTGGGCGAGATCGCAAACATTATAGGGACAATGATAAGAAAAAGAATGACGGTGGACGAAGCTGCGACTGCGCAGGTGGGTACGCATCCGCTTTTAACGGCGCCCCCCGCATTTTACCACATCATGCAAGCTGCCGAAAATGCAAGAGTGGCGGATCAACGATAAAATCTCCTTTCCCTCTCCATCTTTTCCACAGCTCTGTTTACTCTTTCGACGACGGCGTCCAGTCGCTTCTCGACGCTTTCCTCGACGCTTCTTACATTCGTTCTTAAAGAGCGCTCCTTTGCATTTATCGTCTCCTCCATCCTCCTTAGCTGCACACTTATGCTCAGGAGCAACAGCGCCAGCATCGTTATAAGCATCATCGCCGAAAGTATGACGACAGCGTCCTTGTCGTGGTATTTCGAAAGTAGTCTGAATGTCAGCACGAATACCGAAAATATCATAACTGCCGAGAACAAAATGTCCCTGACTTCCATACTCTTCCCCCATTGGATGTCCCATTTATAAGGCATCTCACGCTCTCTGCTTTTTACCTCGAGATTTAAAAAACTATCCCATCACGACAGCGCTCCTCACGCACGCCTGAATGTTTGCCTATGGTCGCTCCAATCCAACTCGCGCGGTGAAGCCTTCTTCGCAAGACTCACA
>QMVQ01000242.1 GCA_003661185.1 Candidatus Alkanophagales archaeon
TTCTTTCCAACTTCCAATGGAATGTCTTCTGATAATTTAGGTTCTCCCATTTCATCGTTTTCTTCTTCTTCAGTTCTGATAACATCAGCATAAATATTCCATAATTCTTTCTGTTCATCGTAAGAATGAACTATCCAAATATTCTCAAAATCATCTAAATTGTATAACTCTTTCAAGTATCTTCTATCTGGAAGGGGGGACGACTTTCTTGCTGGAATTACATTATAATCTGGATATAATCCTGCTGTTTCCTTTTCTATCTTTATATCGTAACCATTTTCAGGGTGAGTAAAATCTCCATATTCAGGGTCTTTTGCATAATTGATTAAAGATTGAACTACTTTCTTAATAGGTAAACTCATTATCTGAACTCCTTTATCAAGTTCTTTTAAATCTAATCCATTGCAGAAAGCTCTCTTTACAGCATAATAAACCCTTGCAGTTTCTTTAGTTAAAACTTCTGCTGCTAAAAGCTTCTGAATAATCTCACAAATATAACATCTTTTCTGAAATTGTCTTAAGCATAATGTAGCAACTCTATTATTCTTAGAACCAAACCAATGTAATGCTAAAACTTTGAAAACAAGCCCTTTTTCATTCCAAGGTGGAAGTATCCTAATTAAATTTTGACCTTCTTTCGGAGTCCAAATAGGAACTTTACAATAGGATGGAGCAGTTCTTTGAGCTACTTCCTTTTCTGTTAAATCAAAATTTGGTGAATAATAATTTGGTTCATGAATCATAATTTAAACCTCCTTTCTTTAGTTTTTTATTTAATGCAAAAATTTTTGTTCTATATCCTTAATCAACCTTGAATTTCTAATCTCTAAATAGTTAGCAAGTTCTGGAATGGATATAAGAAAGAAAGTATAAACAACAATAGTTTGAAAGACCACTTCTTTTAGTAGTTCTTTTTTATCTTTAAATTCATTCAAGTCTTGTCTATTATATCCCTTTGCGACTCTTTGTAATAATTCATAAATTTTTTGTTTCAAGATTTCATTCTCAGAAGATTTTATTAGATTATCAGGTAAGCAAAACACAAATTCCTTTATAAAAGAATTATAAACTTCTTCAAAGATTTCTTTTCTTGTCATAATTACTCTTTTTCTTTTCCTCTTTCTATAATCTCAAATCCTTTTCTTTTCACTAAAGAATATGCTTGTCCTGAACTTATTTCTAATGGAGAAAGCCCACAAACAAGAGCAACTACTTGAACTATTGGGAACATAATTCCATTTATGTTAACGAAGTATTTATGCCTTTTACTTTCAAAATAAGGTTTGAAATCCTTAAGGTATTCCTCAATCTCTTCCTTTGACATATTGACAAATTTCTCAAACTTAGGGTTTACCTTCGGCATATTTATCCCTCCTTTCAGTTAGCTTTATTTTCTATTATTATATCATAAAAATAAGAAATGTCAAGACTTTCTGTCTTTTCTTAACCAAATTTCAAGAAATGTACTTAACCTTGTAAAATCTATCAGTCTATTAAGCAAAAACTCTATAATATAAAGCTTATCATTTTCATTATCAAGTTCAAGCTTTTGGATTGTTCTCTCAAATTTAGCCGCAATTTGTTTCACTTCTGGTTCAATTTCCCTTGATAATTCTTCTTCAACTTTTCTTAAAGTTCTTATGCATTCTTTCATTTTCCTGCCCTTTAAAGTTTATTTTCAGGATTTTCATAAAGCAAAAATAGCATTCTACCCTGATCTTCTAAAGCTTCTTTACAAGCTTGCAAAATTCCTACCTTTTCTTCTACTTCTAAAACTTTCTTAGAAGCTTCGATATATTCTTCATCTGTATAAATCAAACTCTTTACTCCTTCTTCTGTAATCTTTAAACCTTTTTCTACTGCATCTTGTTTATATTTTCTATATAATCTATAATAAGTCTCTTTCTGTTGCAGTTTTAACTCCGCTAATTTGGAACGCATTCTTTCAAGAGCTAATGCATACCTTGCTTTTCTTGAAGGATAGTCTCTTATCAAATCGTCTAAATTGAATTCTCCTAATCTAACTGACTTTATGAATTCTTGATATTGCTCTAAAAAGGTATCCAATACTTTCTCATCAAATTTACCGTTAGCCATCTTCGCCCTCTTCAAATTTTGAAAAGTAATCTTTTATCAACTGCATTGCAAATTCCAAAGTTCGAATATGTTCCAAATAGAAGTCTACTTCCTTATTAAAAGAATCTAACCATCTTCTTGCTGTTTATATATCCTTTCAGAAACCAAATTATATCTTTAATTCTTTCTGTATATTCAACACAAAGTAAACTTCTGCTTTCTTTACTTTTCAACATTACCTCCTTTTTCTTTTTGTTCTTTTTGGAACTTTGTTAGTATAGCTTCAACATAGGAATTATGATATTTACAAAGCTGTTCCAAATCAAACTTAATCATTAACAATAATTGACAAAAATCCTTAACAGTTCTATATAAATCCAATCTTGCACAAGCTAAAACTATCTTATCAATACAATCAAGAACATTTTCTAAAGTAATTCTTTCTGATAATGCTTTCTTATTTTCTTCATAAACATACAGAATTCTACGAGCAATCTCTTTTAAATTTCTCCTTGCTATAAAATGTTCTTCCTGCAAAATCCAACCAATCAAAAAAGCCCAAGCTTTCACTAATCTATCTTTTACTTCTAAAAGATTTTCATCATTAATTCCTTTATATAGAAGCAAAACAATTTCTGAAATTGTTCCATAAACTATTCTATTCCAAAAA
>QMVQ01000243.1 GCA_003661185.1 Candidatus Alkanophagales archaeon
ACTGCGAGGATAAGCCCGGATTATTATAGATAAGCATGGTTGATGGATGCTATGAGAAGTCTTGGTTGGGAATTCGAACTTCAGTCCTTTCGGTGAGAGAAGCAAGGTTGAATCGGTGTTTTTTCGCTGAAGCAGCGATGAAGACGCTCTTCTCTCAATTAGCTGCTTTAATCCGTTAGAGACTGGAATGTGTTCTGTAAGTTTTTATGCTATACTATAATCGGTTGCGGTGGGCTTATGTTATGTGGACACGTCCGTTGTAAAAAGAGACATTCCAAACCTCAAGCCTAAATTTGAGAAAGATTTTAATAGAGGAGGTAAAAGATTGATGGCAGGAATTTCCTGCGACGAAGAGCACTCTGCGGCGCTTCGCACTTGCCCTTTGGTCACTTAACAGATAAATATGCGTCTCGTTTCCGCTCGCTCAAATTTCACAAGACGAAACTTCACACATCTCAGAGCGTTGGACGCAATCGGGCGGTGCGGCTTGAAACAACAGAAACGGGTTGAAATGCGTGCGGCTGCTAGATCATGGTCTCCGCCTGAGCACGAGCACGCCCCTACACGAGAGTCATTGCCGCTCGGCGCCGCCGACGAGGATTTCCTTGATGCGGACGTGCGGCGCGTATTCCGCGACTGGAACTTCTTGCCCATCCTTCCCGCAGAAGCCGATGCTGCCGTGCTTGAAGTCCCTGCCGACGGCGTCCACGTTCTTTAAAACTTCAAGCGTGAGTCCCGAGAGCGAGACGTTCTTGAGGCGTTGTTTCAGTTCACCTTGCTCCACTAAGAAAGCTTCTTCGGCGCTGAACTGAAATTCGCCCCGCGTCGTGTCAACTTGCCCGCCCCGCATGCCCTTTGCGTAAATCCCAAACTTCACATCCTCAAGCATTTCTTCAAAGCTCCAATCGCCGGGGTTGACGACGGTGTTGCTCATCCTGACGAGCGGGATTTCGCCGTAGCCTGCCGCCCTTGCGTTCCCCGTAGGCTCGATTTTGACGTCCGTGATGCCCGCCACCGTCTCGTTGTATCGCTCTTGACGCTCCTGCAGCCGCCGCAGTTCACCAGCCGTCTCTCGACTATGCAAGTATGAGACGAGCACGCCGTCCTTTATAAGCGTCGTGCGTCTGGCAGGGACGCCCTCGTCGTCGTATTTGTAAAAGCCGTGCGAATATTCGATAGTGGGGTCGTCGAAGACGTTGAGTAGCGGCGACGCGATCTGCGTTCCAAGCTTGCTTGCAAGAATGGACTCGCCCGCAAGCACGTGATCGGCTTCGGCGGCATGCCCTAAGGCTTCATGCATGAAAACGCCCGTCAGCTTGTTATCCATAATTACTGGCACTCGCCCAGCGGGCGGCAGCTTCGCATCTAAAAGACGGACGGCACGGTCGGCAGCACGTAAAGCCGCACTTTCAATGCCCACTTCTTCAAAAAACTCCAAACCAGCGACGGCACCCACGCTTTCGGTTGCCTCCTGGAGGACGCCGCCACGCCTCGCCACCGCCCGCACCCTCAGCATCACTGCTGGCATCCTCGTTACGATGAAGGCGCCCTCGGAGTTCATGAAAAGCCGCTCCTCGAAGCCGTCGACATAGACGACGGTTACGCTTTTCACGTGCGGGTTGTGTGTTTTCGCGGCGTTGAAGGCATCTTTGACGAGCTTTAGCTTATCGTCAACACTAATGTCTTCGGGGCTTAACCTCGGCTTCAACGAAAATTCGTCCTCGACGGCAGAAACCTCCGCAAGCTCTATCTCACTACCAACTCGGGGAAGCGCCCTTGCGACGCCTAGCGCCTCCTCAAAAGCCTTTTTGACCCTAACTGTAGAGAGTTCGGTCGTCGAGGCGAATCCCCAGGTGCTCTCGTAAAGGACTCTCACGCCGCCCCCGCTATCTACACCGAAAGAAAGTTCACGCACACGCTCCTCGTTAAGCTCGATGATGGTGCCGTATGTTCGTTCAACACGGATGTCCGCATACTTCGCACCGGCGTCGAGAGCGCAATCAAGGGCGGAACGCAATTTTAGACCATCCGCCCTTCCCACGAAGTTTGATGACATGTCCTTCTCCATTAATTAGTCAAAAGATTAACATGTTGTTTCAAATTATTGCGGGTGGCGTGCGATACGTCACAACCTAACACACATGCCTTACAGCTCATTTATGAATTGTGCTCGCTCCAAGAGTTCTGAGCGGTAACCGCGTTCAAGTCGGGCTCGAAGCGTAATGGCATAAAAGATTTATTTTCCATTGCCAAAGTTAAGCCGATGATTGTGAAGCAGGTATTGAGCGAGGAGTTGCTGACGCTTGCGGAAGTGCACCGGATACTGAAGGAAATCAAAGAGGAGCATAAAGGAGAGGAGATGAGATATGAGAAGCGGCGGGTGCTGGAATATTCTACGAAGTTCTCAAAAATGGATGCAAAAACTTCGAGGAAGTTTTTGAACGAGCTTTTGGCGTTGGAGAAGATGAATGAGTTCATAGCGGTGAAGATTGTGGATTTGCTGCCGAGGAGTCGGGAGGAGCTTCGCTCGATATATGCGAAGGAGGGCTACACGCTCACTGAGGAGGAGTTGGATGCAATCCTCGACATAATTGCGAAGTATGAGTGAGATGGTGGGTAGGGGTATAAGGATGGTTCTTAAGGGGATGAAGGGGAAGAGGGACAAGGAGACTTATGCGTGGGTGCTGGACCTCCTGCCCTACGGCTACCCCAATGACCCGCGACCCGTGTATCAGAAGAA
>QMVQ01000244.1 GCA_003661185.1 Candidatus Alkanophagales archaeon
GGGGTATATATAGCGGGTCATGGCGCCATCACGCTCATGGCTTAACGAAGGCTCCTGGCGGCCGTCTATGCCTAATAGCATATCTCGATAAATAAGTTTCCAGCCAAGCAGGCCTATACAACACGTATCTGATTCCTTCCTCAGCTGCCATCCTGGCGTGGAAGGGTGAGTCAATCGTAGTTAAGAGCACGAGTTCTATAGGCTTATGCCAGTGCTCCTTGAACTCAGGCGTGCTCCTAAACGCTTTTGCGTATGCTTTCAGTTGCTGTAGCTTCCACCACTCCGGTCGCACTACAGCCTCAACGATCACGACTTTATCAGGTAATAGAACTACTGCGTCCGCCTGGAACATCCACAACTTAAGAGCCCTACGCTCTTCAGGGCTAACCGTGCGTTCCACTAGTTCCGGCCGTGGCGTTCCAAGACGCACATTAGTCATCCAGCTCCCAGGAGGAAAGTTAGCGCTCAACCACTCCGCCAAGTATGGTTCATGCACAATGGTGTACGGTCTCTTACCCACCTCTACACACCTCTACGTACTCTATGTAGCTCTCTGTACAAATGTGTTACGTTTATATATACTTGATGAGGTATGTAGCTTAGACTTGAATATGTATGTTTGGGGGTGAGAATGGATATGTCCCTACCTTCTCCACCTGCTGGGATGCCAACAAAAGCCCAGCCAAAGAGGATCTTATCGCCAAGTGAATGGGTTCAGAGGCAGATAAAGAACCTCGAGGCGGTGGGCGCAGAGAACTACAAGGTGGGTATTGCATACCCCAAGAAGGACCCGATATCAGCGGCAATCGCAGCTGAGGACAGGTGGGCTGCTCAGATAAAGAAGGCTATTGAGAAGCAGAGCAGGAAGAAGGCACTTGAGGCCACGAATATGGATGAGTGGTACGCCTACACGTCGGTGCTAGGTCCAGACAGGCTGGTCGAGGGTGTTAAGGTGAGGCAGAAGGAGGTCAACGACTTCGTCACCACATGGCAGCCTCTCCTTGCTGAGCACGTCGCCAAGATAGACGCCATGCCAGCCGTCACAGATAAAGACATGGAGGAGAGAATGCTGGCCAACCTCAGAGGCCTAAAGAGCCTGAAGGGAGCCTGGAGGGGCAGGGCCTAAAGCCCTGCTTCAATGCTTACAAGGGAGGTGAAAGCGCGTGGTCGTAGAGGTCACATTAAATAAGGTCCTAACGCAAGGGACCACGTACAGGACCCACCCCAGGGTATGCTACGTGGTCCAGAAGATAGGGACCAACTCGACGAGCTCAGGGTACCTCGTCATCGACGGCAAGGTGACTGGCGCCATAATTGCTGACATAGCACCCATCAGGAAGACCTCGAGCTACGTCTACGGTCCACTCGACATCAGCAGGCTCCCCTACGTTATACCGCCTGACACGAGCTTCTACTGGAATGGTGCTAGTGGCAGCGACGTGAGGCTGATAGGCAAGATACTACAGTTAGCCCCAGGAGAGGTGGTTCCAGAGAGCCTCTTAGCACGTTATAGAGAGCAGCCTGACAAGCACATCAAATATGTATCAGGAAGCTACTCATTCGGTACTGATACTGCGTGGAGTGATGGGACTGAGGTGACTATTCTCACTTTGACGCCGACGACGATAGAGAAGTATAAGTTCAACGACCTGGTGGTCGTCGATATAGCCAACGCAACCATAAGCGACGGCGACGTCGTATTGAAGTTCTACGTCGACAACAACCCGCTCGAGTTCCTCGAGAGCAATAACGTTGAGGCCGGCCTCGACATACTGGCGTTCCCGCACCGTGACGATGTTGCAACAAACGAGGTAGCGTTTTCATTAAAGGACCTACCGATACTCCTCGAGGGAGACCACACACTCAAGGTGACGGCTAAGAACATCAGTGGCAGCTCGATAACACCGCCATCAGGAACCTCGATCACGCTGACGCTCTACATGGTTGGAGAATACAGTAAGGGTGTTGCGTGATGGCAGAGATATACTTCAAGACAATAGACCTGGGGACAATAAGCGCTGGGAACACTGTTAGCAGCAGCTGGACCAGCGACGACAACTATACGCTCAAACGCATGTACTGCGTTGAGTATACAGCAACTGCCGTTGGAACACGATTCTTAACTGGTACATTTAGAGTCGACGGGTACACGTTCACCAAGGACGTTGTACCATTGAGCCTCTTCGACGGCTATAAGAACCAGGTTCCACAACTAGACATTGACCTATCGAAGGGCAAGACCTTCTACTACTCGGTTAAGAACAACCACTCTAGCAGCTCGATAGCTGCCTACCTGGTCCTAGAGCTCGAGAAGAAGCCTTAAGTGTTCCTTAAGCTTCTTCATTTTTTTTATTTAGCATAGGAGGTTGAGGTGAGGAATGGTGGGGTCCAAGTATAGTATAGCTTATGTGGTTAATGCAGCTGCTGGAGCTGAAGGTGACTTCACAGCAGCCACGATCGTGGCTGGACGCAAGTTCAAGCTTAGGAAGGTGACTTTTGTATTTCCCGCTGGTTCTGGTTTTCAATTGCAGTTATACGTTAAGCGTGGTGAGGAGAAGGTGGTCCCGAGCGAGGGGTACATCGTTGGTGATAATAGTGTGGTCAGTATTGAGTGTGAGGTTGAGTTTGAGAGTGAGAGCAGCGTCGTCGTTCACTACAAGAATGCTGACTCGGCTAATGCTCACAGCGCTTTAGTTGTGTTGGAGGGGGAGGTGACGTGATAGATGGTTGAGGAC
>QMVQ01000245.1 GCA_003661185.1 Candidatus Alkanophagales archaeon
AATATCTCTTTGCTATTCTCAAATTTTCCTTCTCTCGCTCCTCCTACGCATGTCCAGCACTTCAGTATTCTTTTTGATGCTCTTCTGCCCTGCGTTTGTCGTAGTATTTATACTTATAACAATAAGACATCTCCTCGTAAGACACGCCATATCATTCAAGATAAGGGTCTAAGTCGAGAAGCATGCCGTCGTGCGCAGCTATGACATTCACACCGGTCTTCTCACTGAGCTTTTTTGCGATTTCGTGCGGCTTGTTCCTTAGCATCGTCATGCCGAAGTGCGTTAGGACCACCAGCTCCGGCTGTCTTGTTTTTATGATTTTCTCAACGTCCTTCACGCAAAGGTGGTCCACGCCTGCTCTCATTTCATATCTCACAACATTTATCACCAGTATCCTGCCGTGATATACATCCTCAAGCCCCTCAAAATATTTCGTGTCGGTGATGAATGAGATGAGCGGCTCGTTCTTCCCTCGAAGCCCGAACTCCAGCCCATATGTCTCGACGCTGTGGACGTGGCGTTTTGGCGTGCTTATTTTTATGCCTTGCACGTTATGGCTGCCGCCCTCTTCGAAAACCTTGATTTTGTCAAGATGGCTTCGTAGATACTTCATGACCACAGGGTCGTCTGAGAAGAGAGCGTCACCCGGACACAGGAGCGTGCCTCGCCTCTTGAAGCCACCGTCCGTCATTGCCTCTATCATCACGTTCACGTCGTTTGCGTGATCGAGGTGTTTATGCGAGATTGCGATGGCGTCGAGCGTCGTCGGGTTCAGTCTCGGGCGGCTGGTAACGCAGCGAACGAGCGTTCCGGGTCCCGGATCGATTAACACGTTCGTGCCGTTCAGCGAGAGCCACGTCCCTGCCGACGAGCGTAGCTGCCGCAACATCACGAACCTTGCGCCAGCGGTGCCCAAGAACTTCACATGGTTGCTTTTTCTCCTCATTTTCCCCTCCTAAGCCTCTTCGACGAACAGAATGACGAGCACAAGTCCAAGGGTAATCATCAGCGAACATGAAAGAAAACAGAGCCTGAAGCCGAAGTTCTCCGCCAAGAACCCACCGAGCGCGGGTCCGATTATCCAGCCGAGGTTCCAAGTCGTGTTGTAGATGCCCATCGCCCGTCCTCGTTCCTCCTCAGGCGTAATATCTGCGATGAGCGCCGGGGCCACGGCGCCGAGCGCCGCCCATGCGGCGCCCTCAAAAGCGTGCGCCGGAAATATCTCAATATAACTCTTAGAAAGGGCGTAAACGACGAAAATTACGAGAAATGCGAACATCGAGAACGTAATGATGGGCTTCCGCCGGCGCATCCTGTCTGAAAGTCGCCCGAAAAGTGGAGCGGCGACCGTGCCAACAGCGGCGCTCGCCATGAAAAGGAAGCCGATTTGTGACCTTGAAGCGCCAAGCTCCTCCACGTATAACGCAAATATCGAATATATCATGCCCGTGCAAATCATCAGCGGCAGCAGCGATGCGCATAGCAAATATAGCCTCTTTGACATGTTACCTCTTGCTTGTTTTTGCGGGTATTGCTAAGAAAATTTATGGTTTTGTCGTGCTTCTCGTTCTACCCCCAGTTACGTTTCCCCGTAAAGCTCCCTACGCCTTGCCTCCAGCATTTCAACGTCCCTCCTCAGGAACTCCGCCGCAGTCATAACTTTTGCGCCCACGCTTTCGGCATGCTCGTAAACTTCGGACAGCAGCTCTTTATATCTTAAATCTCTAAGCAAGTGGTGCTCGACAATGACAGCCGACACAACTTCTACGATCTTCTTAAGGTTTTGGATGGAAAGCTCCAAGCTTTTTTTGGAGTAGCGGTAGCCGAGCATGTAGGTCATCGGACCATCCACGATGATGATATCAGGGCGCTCTTCGAGCGGGAACTTCGCTTGCGTCTCGATGCTTGGACCTTCGACGTCGCTCGTGTGCACGAGCTTCTCGCCGCCGCACGAGATGCTGACTTCAACGACGTAGCCGAGTCTCGGATTCGTGCCGTGAAAAACGGGTGGCGAGAACTTCACGACTGTGGAGCCGTGCCGGAACTCCTGCCCGTCCGCAATCTCTAAAACCCTCGGCAAGCCTTCAAGCCTCTGCAGGAAGAACGCAGCGCGCCCCTTTTGGCTCTTGTTAATGTTTTCCCGCGGGTGTTTAATGTAAACCGTTTTGTCTTTATAGATTTCTGGCTCGTTTGGGTTGTGATGGTCGTAGTGGTAATGCGTGACAATTAAGATGTCCGCAAGCTGCGCATGCCTTTTTATCTCCTCCCACAACTCCCGCTCACGCCGAAGCTCGAGCTCGTGCGGCGGCAGCCCGTAGCGGCTCGGCGCCAGCGACACGCCCGCGTCTATTAAAATGCGAACGTCATCCGTCTCCACGAACGTCGCCATTGAGCGCACTCCGAAACTGTCAAACGCTAACGGCTTCACCTCCAACATGCACACGCCCCCCTTCTGCATTCCTTTATGGAAATTCTGATTTGAAAGGATTAACTGCCGTGAGCGTAAGTTACGCCGTGGAATATGGCACGCTTGCTAGTATTTCTTCTCTTCTGCCGCTTCCAGTCTCCTTTCAATCACCGAACATTATTGCATTAGGATGATGTTGCTGCTAATCCGCCTCTTTTCATGGGATACAGCAGGGGAAGGGGTGGGAAAGAGTATTTATAGCTTACGTATGAATATATGACGAGGCTGTGGGTATAACC
>QMVQ01000246.1 GCA_003661185.1 Candidatus Alkanophagales archaeon
ACCAAGAATCTTTATTTCTTCCGGTACTTCGTTCCTCTCTAATATCCTCAGTCCTTTTACTAGATCCCCTATCATCTTTCAGGTTTATTTTTAAACTTTAAAATTTTTTATGTTATCACGTCCAAAGTTAACAGACCCAACATCAGAAATGGAAAATTTTACAACTTCCTCTCAAACTTTGCATAAATCCTCTTTATCTCCTTGGCTTTAGCCTTCCCCCTCTTTAAAACCCTACCATCAAAAGTCTTTATCCTCGTAATCCTAAACAGGCAGTTGTCTATGTTTATCCTCTCTCCAACCTCAAACTCAGTCTCTCCAGAGGATACCATCTTATATGGAGTTGTTACTGCACCCTTGTGGAGACTGAACTTCACAAAAACCTCACTAACATTCCTAAGCCAGACAACCCTAACATCCTCAGCCCTTGCAACCTCAACCCTCCTCCCATCTTTAAGTTCCAAAGCCCTTATCTCCCCAACCCTATACTCCCCATCCTCAAATATTAACTCATCCCCAACTCTGAGATCTTCACTCTCCTTAACCTTCACCCTCCCAACCTCACTCAACTCACCAGTGCTGATTATTGCCTTTATCTCAACATCCCTCTCTGGATTTACCTTCACAACAATACCACACGATTTACATCTGAATGTATCCTTCTTTATCTGTTCGTGTTCAGTCTCATCCATACAAACGTCACAGTAAATCCTCATAGATAGACGTATGTCGCATCTATTATCCCATCAAGCTCAACCATCCTACTTAAAACCTCCTCACTGGGTGGATCATCCAAGAGTAGCAGCATAAGCTGAATACCTCCCCTCTTACCATACCTACCAACAATCATACCAGCTATGTTTATGTTGTAGCTACCCATGAGTGTCCCAACCCTTCCAATTACCCCAGGCTTGTCCTCGTGAAGTGATATTATGTAGTGACCCTTTGGGACAAAGTCAACCTTGTATTTGTCTATCTTGACTATCCTGCATTCACCTCCAAGACATGTCCCAGCCATGTATATCTCTCTCTCACCACTCACAACAACCTCCATTAAGGGGTAAGTGTCAGTCTCGATTCTACTCTGCTCAACTACAATACCCCTCTCCCTGGCAACGATTGGAGCTGAAACTACGTTTATCCCATCGAGTATCTGAACCAACAATCCCCTCAACAGTGACCTAGTTACAATTTCAGTGTTCTTCCTTGCAATCTCACCCCTAAATGTAACCTTCACCCTGTTAAATACACCGTTCAATCTTGCACATGCAATCTTACCCATCTTCTCAGCAAGCTCGACGTATGGCATTAGATAACCGTAATCCTCGGGTGCTATGCTTGGAAGATTTACAGCATTCCTAACAGGTAAACCCTTGAAGAAGTTGACTATATCCTCAGCTACAGTCATACCAACAATCATCTGTGCCTCCCTCGTTGATGCACCTATGTGTGGGGTTGTGACTACGTTATCGAGGTTTAGGAGGGGATTGTCCCCTGGGGGTTCCCTCTCGTAAACGTCCAAAGCCGCACCAGCAACCTTACCACTTAAGATTGCATCATACAAAGCCCTCTCATCAACTATACCACCCCTTGCAGTGTTCACTATGTAAACTCCATCCTTCATAATCTCAAACTCCTTGTAGGATATCATACCCTCAGTCTCCTTGGTCTTTGGAACATGTATCGTTATTATATCTGAATTCCTAAGTATCTCCTCAAGACTTACAAGCTTTGCACCAACACTCCTAGCCCTCTCCTCACTCACGTAAGGATCGTAAGCTAATATGTTCATTTCAAAACATCTCATCCTCTTGGCAACCTCATAACCAACCCTACCCAAACCCACAACACCCAAAGTTTTACCCCTAAGCTCAACCCCAACAAACCTCTTCCTCTCCCATTTACCCTCCTTAACACTCCTATCAGCCTGAGGTATCCTCCTGACGAGAGCCAAAATTAAACCTATCGTATGTTCAGCAGCTGAGACACTGTTTCCACCAGGTGCATTCACGACAACAATACCCCTCTCAGTTGCAAATTTTACATCTATGTTGTCAACTCCAACACCAGCCCTCCCAATTATCTTCAACCTCTCAGCAACCTCTATGACATCCCTCGTAACCCTAGTCCTACTCCTAACTATCAGAGCATCGTAACCCCCTATCAGATCAAGAAGCTCATCATGAGAAATCTCAGTCTTAACATCAACATCCAATCCATTCCTCCTCATGAACTCTATTGACTCCTCTGCAATTGGATCGGTCACAAGCACCTTCATCGCATGAAGTTCGAAGGTTTGATTATAAGCCTTACCTCCAACGAGTTTCCAAAGTTCACTCATCCTTAAGGGATGTTGAATACTGTCTCCACAAAGCCTCAAACATAGCTTTCTGAAGGAGAACGACAAGAGGAATCGTTATTGTTACCGCAACGAGTCTCTCTTTAAATGCTAAAATGGATTTCTTATCATCTGCAATACAGAGGAGCACCGGTTTGACTTTAACTCTAACCTTAAAGCAACTCAACAAATCTCCTGAAAAACTCCTGATTTGATTTTCTCAGCTTCTCTATCAACTAAACGCTTGAGTAGCTCATGCTTTGCCCAATTAACAACCTCCCTAATCCTACTCTCAACTGTAAACCTATCTCTTGAAACCCACACAAGCTGAACTCTCCTCTTCTCAATC
>QMVQ01000247.1 GCA_003661185.1 Candidatus Alkanophagales archaeon
GTTCATACCGGAAGAACTTGGGCATCTAATCAATCGTTCCAAATGTAGAGGAGCTTCCCTAGAATAGAGATTGTCTTGCCCAAGGACTTTTACTTCTACGATTTCTCCTTCTGCTTTTAGACTTCTGCATCGTCTGAGATAAATTACGAATCCTATTTTTGTTCTTTTCAATTTCAGGAAACTATTCATAGACATTTCGCTATTACTATTAGATTACCGTGAATCAACCTTCTTTGAATTAGGATTCTGCTGTGAAACTTCATATAGTGGAAGATCTATCTAGAAATGTACGAAATAAGACGCTATGGAAGCACATGTCTCCCTCAAGTGGCTTATTCCTCTTTTAACTACAATAGAGAGCAATACTCTAAACACTTTTATGCTCCAACGGCATAATACGTTAGGGAGGTGTTAAGCCAAGTGTTTGATTTACTTCATAAAGTCGTAAGGTCTCTCGAAAGATCTCTACACAACCTCAGAAACCTCTTGGGAGGAGGAAGGACAATTACGAACAAAGTTACTGACGATAAACTCTATGATACGCTCCTTGAGATAAAGGAGGAAATTCGTAACCTAATGCGTCATCTGTCCGAACTTGACAATTACCTCAGAAATGTCGCAACGAAGGGAGAGCTAATTAGATTTAGGAAGGAGATACTTTTAAAACTAGAAGAGGAAAGAAAGTGGATAAAAGACTTAGAAAGCAAATTAAGAGGCATTACAGAGAGGTTCTATAGAATTGAGGAGAGATTCTCTGATCTTGAAGAAAAATTGCCTGAGATTGTGCATTCTCTAGATAGTCTCGCGAAGAAAGAAGATTTGGAAAGGAAGATAGATCAGGTCATGGATAAAATATCTCCAGTACTTTATAAAAAGGAGATAGGAGACTTAAAAGGCAGAGTTAAAAACATTGAAGGGAAACCTATCCGTCTTAATGAAAAACTAGATAAAGTAGTAGACTCTATTACAAACGATAGATTTGAGAAGAGGATTAGCAAATTTGGTAATGGGGAAAGCATAGCTTCTTGGAAGTTAGATAAGGAAGCGATAGATTTGGGTAAGAAGAAAAGGAGGGGAAAAACACATCCGAGAACAGGGACTGAAAGTGTAGTAGAGGACAAAGAGAGGCGAGAACAGATTATACGAGTCCAGAACCCATCGATTGAACTCGAATTAGATGGTCCGGGAGTTTTTCTCGTAATCCCGAGTCAACGTATCCCTAAGGAATACATGAAAAATGGAGTAACTAAAAGAGAATTAATCTACAAGATAACGATAAATGACAAGGAAGAGGAATCTAAGAGCGCTATAGTTATAGAAGAAGAGGACCATTACAAAGTAGATGAGGTAAGAATTCCAATCAAGGAACGAATAAGTAAGCTCAGCATCAGATATCCTCCAGAGCTCAAGGGTAAGTCCTATCTATATGAACACCCTGACAAATTTAATTTCCTTTACGTCTTCACTGTCGTAGATGATAGGACTGGGAAGATGTGGTTTATATCGTCGATGGATGGTCATATGAACCCCTTACCTAAAAGAAAGATTTGGATTCTCCTTAAGAGTGGGTTTGAACTAGATGAAATTCCCATTCTAATTAAGGAGGAATCTTGGATTTGGGGAGAGTATCAGTTAATGCTCGTCGATCTTAAGGAAGTGGACGAGTTAAAAGTCAGAGAGTTAGGAGAAGATACTCTCATATCTATACCGTGTGCTTCGGACTTCCAGATAAGTAGTGAGAGTTATGTTCGTGATGACCTCTCAGACATAAGCCCAATACTTACTGGGAACAAAATTACGATTAAATCTCCAGAGTGGAATGAAGTTAAGTGGAAAGTATGTGTTAGATTAAAAGGAAAGAAAGGTTATAAGCAAATTATGGGAAACTGGTCTGATGGAACCTTTGAGTTCTCATCCGAGGAGTTGCAGACCAATTGTGGTGAGTTCGAAGTAGTTATCTTGGACGATAATGGAAGAGAAGTCTCAATACTACCTTTTAGATACATTAAAGGGCTAATAAAATTGAAGTATCCAAGAAATCCAGTCTTTCCCTCCGCCAATGGACATATCAAAGAGAAAGTTAAGCTTATATTCTCGGGAGACGTTAATTATTCAATCACAGCAGATGACTTTGAGATAGAAAAGGAGGAATCTGAGTATAGCATCTCAGTGCCACCAGAATGCGACGAGATTAATTTACACATTTCTGAGACGATGCTGACGGATTATAACAGTGTTTCGCTCAAGATAACAATACCTAGGATCAGATGGAGAATCTCCCCCAGAGAGGAATGGTTTGATAAGCCGATAGAACTAAGTAGAGAGGAATTAGTCCTAGGCAAGGAATCGTATCTAGTAATTAGGGCTGGTAATATAGATCTAAGTCAATATAGAATTAAGGCGACCCTTAAATCCGAGAGAGATGAACTAATGGAGATATTTCCAAAGAAAAGTGGTAAGGAATGTAGGTTTTATCTAAATGAGCTGTACGATACTATTTCTACCGAGATTTGGAGAGCAATCCTAGCTTTGGAAGTGGATGGCAAATCGTGCAATGTTATATATTTCCAACCGAGACTTGATATTCTAATCAATATTATTGAAAAATTGAATGAGTTTGGATATTCTTTCCACGACTATCCGAATGTAGATAACTACGATGAA
>QMVQ01000248.1 GCA_003661185.1 Candidatus Alkanophagales archaeon
TCTTTACTTCCCTGGAAGATTACACGGCGCTGGTCGTCGCTGCCGAGAGTTTCTCGGACGTTGGCGCAGAGGACGCGCTCGCAATCAGCGAGTACGTGGCCGCAGGCGGCGGGTTGGCCGTCCTGGTCCCGGCCCGCAATCCGGCGTTGGATCAAGCGTTTGGCGTCTCTGACCAGCCGGCGGGGGACGAGGCGACCATCAGCAGCGGCATCCACTTTGTCGGCGACCTTGTCCCCGGACTGGAGGGATTGCAAATCGAGGGACGGGACGTGGGCGAGTTCAGGGCGCGGGAGGCGGCGACGTTGGACGGCGTCGAACTGCTCGCCACTACGGGAGATGGCGGCCTGCCCCTCGTCTGGCAGCACCGATTTGGCCAGGGGCGCGTCATTTATTGGAATAACGATCTGCTGGCCTCCAAAGCGTTCCGTGGCTTGGCCGTCCAATCGGTGCTGGCCGTACACGGCGGAGCGGTGATGTCGCTGGTCAACGCTGGTATCTTTCACGTGGATGGGTTCCCCGCTCCCCCGCTCGTTGAGGGTGCGGATTTCTATCACCAGCAGTGGTTTCCAGGTATGATGGCCCTGGCCGGTAAATATGGGATAAAGTATACGTGGCTGGCGGATTTTGGCCGGGCCGAACCCCCCTGGGATTTCGACGAGTGGGCCGGGGCCACAATTGAGATAGAGGAGCACGAGACGCCATATTGCGCCTACATGGCCTACCAGGTGGGCCGGGGCGGGCACGAGTTGGCCCTGCAAGGTTACTCCGAGGAAGCGGCGCTCGAGGCGGTGGGGCGGCGCTGGCAGGAGGATAGCCTGGGGCCGCTGCCTACGACCTACATCCCTCCCAGCGGCGGCTACGACGAGGCGGCCCTGGCTGCCCTGCGCGCGGCGCTGCCCTCTGTGCAGGTGGTGAGCGGCGACGCTTTTGGCGCTTTTGAGGAGGGTGGGGAGCGCGAGTTCGGCTCGGAGCCGTGGAACGAGGAACTTTTTGCTATGCCCCGCTGGACGAGCGGCTACGCGGACAATCCCTACACCCGCCTGTTGGCACTTTCAGAGTTGAACACATTTGGCGTTTGGACTCACTCCATCCGCGCGGACGACGCGCTCGATCCCTGGGGGGAACAATACGATCGACTTGACGCGCTACTGGGTTGGAATGACGAGTATCGACCCTGGCTGCGTTGGCTGACCACCGCCGAGGCCTACTCGGAACTGGCGAGCTACTTTGATACCGATGTGACCTACACCTTTGACAAAGCCTATCGAGTTACCGTCACGTTTACCGGTCAGCCGACCTACTTGCTCCTGCGTCTGAACGACGGGCGCAAGCTGGATCTGAACAGTTTGATGAACGTGCAAATCGTCAGCTATTACGAGGGTCAGGGGTATTACCAGTACGTGTTGCGGGCTATGGATCTGGAGGCGCGCTTTGGCCTGCTCATTCCCACGGCGGATTTGTAGACGCGAACCCTATCCGCGTTCAACTGCTCAAAGAAAGCAAGGTGATATTGATATGAAAGACTACCGTATCAGCCGCAGAGAAGCGTTGCTATTGGGGGGAAGCGCTCTGATCCAATCGCTGCTGCCGCTCCCGGTCATTGACGAGATCAAAGAGAATCATGTTCCTCGGATGAGATTGGCTGCCGGCCCTGGCGAATCGCTCCAGCGAGTGCTCCTGCTCTACGATAGCGCCGATCCTTTGAGCCAGATGCTATACCCGCAGATATCTATGGCGCTGGACTATGCCAAGATCGCCCACGACGACGCGGATATCGGGCCTGACGCGCGCGTCGCCGATCCAAGCTCCTACTCGGCGGTGGCGGTGGCGGCCGAGAGCATCTGGCGTTTGAGTGACGAGGAGGCCCTCAAGATCAAAGAATACGTGGCCGGCGGAGGGAACCTGGCGGTGTTGGTCCGCGCCTGGAACCCCGTGCTGCGGGAGGTATTTGGCATCCAAGACCGGCAAGAGCCGGAAGGTATCCTGATCGAATCTGGCCTGCGCTTTGTCGCCGACTTTTTCCCCGGTCTCCAGGGACTCGCCCTGGAGAAGCAATACGTCGGCATGTTCAGCGCTATGGCCGCGACGACGGTGGACGGCGTCCAAGTGCTAGCCACATCGGGTGACGGCCAATATCCTCTTTTGTGGCGTCATAAATTTGGCCGAGGGCGCGTCCTGTACTGGAATATGGACCTGCTGGCCGATAGAGAGTTCCGGGGCTTTGCCGTTCAGTCGGTGCTGGACGTCCACACTAGCGCGGTGATGGCGATAGCGAACGTGGGCCTGTTCCACGTGGACGATTTCCCCGCGCCGGCCTCCACCCGCAAGCTCGAACCGGTGGCCGGCGAGTACGACATGTCGGTGGTGGATTTCTACTACAAAGTGTGGTTCCCAGATATGATGCGCCTGGCTCGCAAGTACGGCCTGCATTATCTGTGGATCATCCCCTTCAACTATAACGGCCTGGTCGAACCTCCGTGGGACTTTGATCAGTGGGTACACGCCAAGATCGAGCTGAACGGACAGGAGGTACCCTTCTGCGTCTATATGAGCCACCAGGTGGCCCAGGGGGAGCACGAGCTGGCCCTGCACGGCTATGATCATCAATCCCTGCGCCTCGATTGGTGGATGAGAGACGGCATCGGTGAGGAGGAGGCCA
>QMVQ01000249.1 GCA_003661185.1 Candidatus Alkanophagales archaeon
CCTCCACTACTGCCTCCATCTCCACCACATATGACTCCATGCTCTCGAGGGGTGGGACCGTGGTTTCTCCGATCAGTATTCCATCTATCGTTATTCTACAGGTGAAGCTCTCATCCATATCCACTCCAAGGTTTATGACGGTCATGTTCACGTAGACATATGATGTGGCGACCTCGCCTACATATTCTATGGTTATCTCGAACGCTGCTCTTTGGACGGCTATGTCGGGTAGTAGGGGCGGGCTGACAATCACTATCATCAAGTAGTAATTGTTCTCCTCATCCTTCTCTTCAACATCATTATCAGGGTCGACCACAGCTATCAGCTCATACCTCCCATCTGAGAGGAAGGTTACCTCGACCTCTAGCACTACCTCTTCCCCAGGCTTAAGAGATTCTATGGTCCAAGACTTTGAAGGCGGGCTGCAGGGAACCTCCCCTCTACATATGAATCTCACGGTGAACCCATGGGCGCCGACATCCCCGATATTCCTGACTATAAGCTGGTAGGTTATAGGCGCCTCTGCGATGGCTGAGTATGGGCCTGATAGCATTATGGTTAGGTCTGGTAGGGGTGGTGGGAGGACAGTGACCGTGAACGTGAGGCGGTTATTTTCCTCATCCTCCTCCTTGACTACATCTTCCGAGTCGGCGATCACGACCAGAGGATACTCTCCCTCAGAGGGGAAGAATACCTCCACCTCGATAATTTTCTCTTCACCGGGCCCGAGGGATTGAATACTCCATGATTTATGAGATGGGATACAGGAAATGTATTCTCCGCATGTGAAGCTCACGACGAAGTTGTATGCATAATCCTCTCCTAGGTTCTTAACCGAGAATGAGTAGCTCACGGTATCTCCGGCATGCACGGAGGTTGGCCCCGAGACTAGATCTACTGTGAGGTCTGGTAAGCCTATTATCGTGATCGTCGCCGTGTCCACGTTATTCGTCTCGTTCTCCTCGATTATCCACTCAAGAGTATCGGCCTTGGCCGTTAGGAGATAGGTTCCCGGCTCGGTGAAGACCAGCTCGTAGCTAAACTTAACTGCTTCTCCGACCTTTAGTCCTCTCGGGATCTCCTCCCCGGCGAATAGTTCTCCATCTAAGTAGAACTCCATTAGGGCGAAGTCTCTGGTCGCGCTCTTACCTATGTTCTTCACGATTATGGTCACGGGAATAGATTCTCCTATCCTGGGAGCAGGAGCCTCAAGAATTATCTCGATCGAGAGGTCGGGCTTCGCCCATCCTATCGGCTCATAGACACATGTCCAGATCTCATCAGATACGAGCTGATAGTCTTTGACCTTCGAGGTGCTCTTGACGTGGATATAGCCCTCATCGCTTGGGGTCTGCTCTCCCCACGCCTCGACTAGCACGAAGTCCTTCACGTAGGCGTATCCGACCAGTTCATATCCCGGCTTGGGCGGAGGACACTTGAACTTTTCCGCTTTCTTCTGGGGCAGGGGTCTCTCGATAGGCTCATAAACGCATCCAAGAACCCAGTCCTCTCGGACTACGCCCTCAACGACCACGGTCTTCGCCTCTATGTACTCGAACCCTGCTGGGGATGGGGTTGTCTTTCCATGCATCTCGACCACTTGGTAGTCCTTTACTAGGACCCATCCCTTAAGCTCGAATCCCTCCGGGGGCTTTGGACACTTGAACCCGAACTTCTCAAGCCTCTTTGGCTCCTCCTTCTCGTAGAGATAGGTCTCGATCTCGTTCGAGGTTATCTCTCCCCGCTCGATCGTCAACCTGCTTATAGACACCTTATATCCATCTATGGTTATCGAGGTCTCATTCATGGGAACAGGGGTCCACCATTCCATGACCGTCCAGTTCTTGACGTAGACATAGCCAAAGAGCTCGTATCCGGGCTCAGGCTCGGGTGGAGACTTCTCAACCTCCTCGATCGTCACGGTGTATGGAAGCCTTCCTCCGAGGTTGTCTCCGAGCGGTCTCCCAATCCTCGCCATAACTAAAACCACCTCCTTCAGGCCCATCTCCTTGGGATTCTGCTTGACTATGACGCCGCTCTGGGTTCTCTGGTTTAGGGCCATCACTTCCTCGTCATAGAATCTCTTCCCAGCCTTCTCCTTGATCTGAATAGCTTTAACATAGAATCTCCCTCTATCATCTCCATCGAAGGTTATCTTAAAGCACTTGTCGGTCTCAACCTTTATCCTTAGATAATCGACGCCCCACTCGGAGAGGTCGGCCCTGTTAGTTGGAGCCCCTGGAGGACTTGCAGGCGGGAGAGCAGCCCCATCCATTTCCTGATCTCTCAGATCTTGGTCTATGACGAGCCTTCCCCCACGATAGGTTACCTCGTGCGCCGCGGCTTGGAAATCTATCCCCTTATACATCTTGTCTCCGCCGAACTCTCGGTCGAGATAATTCTCTTGAATCCACTTATAGTAGAGCTGGATAAAGCTCGTGTACGGGATGTCGTCCTTGAAGAGCGTCATCTCATATTCTAGGAACTTATTTACTCTCTCTATGCCAACTACGTCCTGAACATCCCGCGTACCCCATTCTCCATAGTTCCTTATCCCTTGATACATTCCCACGAGAACCCTCTGGCCGAAGTTATCGGCTATCATTTTGATGAAGAGAAAGGCGGAGGTATATCTTCCCCAGCCTCTTTTAGGCC
>QMVQ01000250.1 GCA_003661185.1 Candidatus Alkanophagales archaeon
CATGAGCGCCCGGACGGCGCAGTGGCGGAACCGGCGTTTGAAAAGCTCCGTTTTCTTGATGCTGCGGCGGAGCAGCATTTCTATATTGTCGCTCGTCACAAGTTTTGGGATTTCTTCTACGGGAATGTTTTTGGGGAGGCGGAGGACGAAGCCATTGTCATTGAGCGTGATGGCGACGTTCGTGTTGAAGCGGAGGCTCACTGCATAAGCGTAAGCCCTTGAGAGCGCATCTATGGTCCTGCGTCCGAAGACGGCGTGGAACACTATGTTCTGGCGTCCGAGGTCATCGTAGAACGTTTCGATAACGATTTTGCGATGCGTGGGGACGACGCCCGCATATTGTTTTTGCTCCAAGAAGTACTGATAGATGTTCTCGGCGGCATGCCGCTCCAGATTATACTCTTGCGTTAACCACCCCACCACCTCATCTCTTGAAAGCTCATCCATCTGCCGCTCTATTTCCTCCCGAAAACGCCCTATTTCTACGGCGGAGTCGTATTCAAGCGGCAGTATCTCGCCGATCCACGAAGGTATCGTCGGCGGGCCATCAGAAGGCTCGACGAACGCCCGCATGCCCTTCGCCGAGAGGAACCTATAAGTTTTGCCACCGAGGACAAAGATGTCGCCACGCTCCAGCTTTTCAAGGAAGGGCTCGTCAATTTCGCCAATCCAGCGGCGTGGCGACTTCTGGAAGACTTGTATCGAGGTTTCCGACGGTATCGTTCCGACGTGCGTCATGTAGATGCCACGGACGGCACCTCGCCGCCCGAAGACGCCCTCCTCCTCGTCGAACCAGATTTTGGGGTAAACACGCACGCTCTCCAGCTCTGAGTATTTGCCGGAGAGGTAGCGGAGGACGGAGATGAACTGCTCCCGCGTCAGGTTTCGGTAAGGGTAAGCTCGTCGCACGAGCGCAAACGCCTCGTCCACCTGCCACTTCTTCTCGAGGGACATGCCGACGATGTGCTGAGCGAGAACGTCGAGGGCGCAACCCACGACCCTTATACGGTCGAGCTTGCGCTCTATCGCTCGTTTTGCGAGGACGATGCACTCCACAAGATCATCTAAGTCCGTTACGAGAAGGTAACCCTCCGCTGCGGCGGTGAGCTGATGCCCGGAGCGTCCAACACGTTGAATGAGGCGAGTCGTGCTCTTCGGCGAGCCCACGAGGATGCAAGCGTCCAGCGCTCCGATATCAATACCGAGCTCGAGCGAAGAAGAGCAGGCAACCGCTTTCATTTCACCACTTTTCAGCCGCTCCTCGACGCTCAGCCGCACTTCTCTGGAAAGCGAGCTGTGGTGCGTCCCGATGCTCTCGGCTTCGAACATCTCCGAAAGTTTATAAGAAACACGCTCCGCCCCAGAGCGGGTGTTCGTGAAAATCAGTGTGGAGTGGTGCCTCTGCACGAGCTCTTTAATTGATTTATAGAGCGTTACGGTTTCCGTGGGGACAAACTCTACGTCAAAATCGTCCCGTATATCTTCAGGCGCTATTACCCTTATTTCCAACCTCTTTGCATAAGAGACGTCGGCAACTAGGCACTTCCGCGGCTTTCTCTCGGCGTCTAAGCCCATTAAAAACCTTGCAACCTCCTCAAGCGGCGAAATCGTGGCGCTCATCCCGACGCGCACGAACTCGCGCTCGCAGATGCTCTGGAGGCGTTCGAGCGTGATGCTGAGATGCGCACCCCGTTTACAGTCAGCAAGCTCGTGAATTTCATCCACGACCACGAACTCCAACTTATTCAGATGCTCAACGAATTTAGGCGCGTTTAGAATGATGGCAGCGGTCTCCGGCGTAGTTATCAGGATGTGCGGCGGGCGTCTCAGCATGCTTTGACGCTCGCTCTGCGTGGTGTCGCCTGTGCGCACCGCCACCCTGATGTCGAGGACTATACCCTCCTCAGCAGCAAGTTTTTTTATCTCCTCGAGTGGTTTCTCAAGATTGCGTTTGATGTCGTTACCAAGCGCCTTCAGTGGGCTTATGTAAAGGCAGTAAACGTGGTCTTTTAGCTCGTTACGCTCGCTCAACTCACATAAGTAATTAAGGATGCCAAGGAAACACGCCAGCGTCTTCCCGGTGCCAGTCGGCGCGCTGATCAGGATGTTTCTCTTTTTCATTATTTGCGGGATGGCGTAGCGTTGTGGCGGTGTGAAACGACGAAACGTCGAGCAGAACCAGCGAGCAACGTAAGGGCGCAATATTCCGTATATTTCCTCATCACTTGCAGCCTGCGCCGCCTCCGCAAAGCTCACACCCTCGGCACCCACATCCCCCTTTTTCTCAAATTGGCATAAATGCTTTGCTCGCCACCGACGAAACTCTTTCAAGCACGCTGTGACAGAAGTCATTTGAGGTTTTGGATGAACTTTGACGCTTAGCAGAATAAATGAACGAATTAGACGTAATGAAAGAGGCGCAGGGAGCTCGAGGGTGTTTGATTTGAGAATTTTGTCTGAGAATTGGGCTTCTCCTCTTTTTAGATTCGAAGGTGATATATCCTACCTTATCAGAGGAAAATTTACAAGATTCCCGCAGAAAGCCAACAGGGGTTAGATGAATGCGGTATATTTATATATGGTTAACACACGTTATTTTTATGCCCTGCGGGACAGCCATGAGAACACCTGTGTCCATCTCATGA
>QMVQ01000251.1 GCA_003661185.1 Candidatus Alkanophagales archaeon
GTTTTCAAGAGCCCATGCCTATACGGTGTTCGGAATGGAGTTCATGATAGTCCCCCTAGTGTTAGTGAGCCTCATACTGATCACTACTCTACTAGGCGGGATTCACGAGAGGTTGAGGGAGGCGTCGATATACAGCGCACTCGGTCTAACTCCAACTCTAGTCGCGCTCATGTTCTTAACTGAAGGGATAATTTACGCAGTAGTAGGAGAAGTGATAGGCTACGCTCTAGGAGCTTTGACAGCTAACTTCTTCAGAATTCAAGGGCCTGAGTTGATAGGGATAAACTACTCTAGCTCATCTATAGTGATGACTATGGGGTTAACCCTAGCAGTAATAGTCGCGTCTTCAGGCTATCCGTTCATGAAGATAGCTAGTCTTGTCACACCATCGTTGGAGAGGAGGTGGAAGCCTAAGACTAAGCCTAAGGGAGATATCTGGGAGATACCATTACCTTACGTCTTCACCTCAGAAAGGGAGGTCTTAGGGTTGATAAGTTACCTAAGGGAGTTCATGGAAGCTAAGAAGATTGAGAGAGCTGGAACGTTTAGTGTAATCGACGTAAGCTTTAGTGTAGCAGAAAATGAGTACTCCATAGTGTCCTTAGTTAGACTAGCTCCATTCGAGTTAAACATAGTCCAAGACGTAGTCATAACATTCCTGAAGAGCAAGACTGAACAGAGAATATATACGTTAATGAGGATAAAGAGACAAACAGGCCCTTATAGTTCATGGCTTACTTCCAATAGAAGGTTCATCGATGACATTAGGAAGCAGTTATTAACGTGGAGGTTATTAAAACTCGAAGAGCGAGAGAAGTACATATCCGAGGGCTTAAAGTTCATTGGAGGGTCAACATATGGGTGAAAGTAAGATTAGGAGTGGAGTGACGTCAGCGTCTATCCTAGCTATAGCGTATGCTGCCCTTACAATGACTCCAGTCATAATATTCATGAGCCTCTCTACAGGTCTAGTAGATCCATATAGGTTCATCCCAGTGTTCGTAACATTACTTCTCTTCACTGAGATAGGAAGATATACTGGTAGATGGATAACTCCTCAAGAAGCCTACATAATTTACTACATGGCAGAAATAGTAGCCTTTGAAGCCACGTACTACCAAGGACTACTCATGGGGCTGTATTACAGGAATGCGCCGTATACTAAACTATTCGGATTAGCTGAGAAAATACCACTTTGGGTAGCTCCACCACTGGAGTCGTGGGCAGCTAAAGTTAGGACGTTCATAGCCCCTGAGTGGATTATGCCCCTTTCAATAACGTTAATTAGCACTATAGCCTCAATATTAATAGACCTAGGACTCTCAATAATATTCTCACAATTATTCATAGAAGTAGAAAAATTACCGTTCCCAGTAGCTCCTATCGATAGCGAAGCTATACTCACCCTCACTGAGAGGAAGCCTGAAAAGATAGTAGTGTTCTCAATAGCCGCAATAATCAGCTTCTTTTACGAGTTCTTAGTGTACGGAGTTCCTAGTGTATCAGAGGCAGTGATAGGAGCTCGAGTAAAGTTCATAGAGTTTCCATGGATAGACTTAACAAAAGTAGTTGAGATGGCATTACCCGGAGCAATATTAGGCATAGCGACAGACATCTCGACATTTACTGTAGGATGGCTTATACCCTTCAACGCGGTCGTTTGGTTGTTCATAGGTTCATTATCTTTCTTCGTAATAGGAAATGCATTAGCACTAAAGTTCCCCCATCCTTACTTCGAGAGGTGGCAAAAGGAGTGGACTGTAGGGGCAGATATAGCTTGGCTATGGCAACGCTCTATGTACAACTTATGGGCTAGTCCCAGCATAGGTTTAACACTAGCTTTAGGCATATACAGTGCTATAATCTCAGCTAGGACAATAGTTGTAACCTTTAGAGGGTTGCCTAGACTAAGAAAGGCTTGGCGCGAAAGAGGTTACTTGACGTTTATGCATGCTTACATCATGATAATTGTAGGGACTTTAATGGGAATTGCACTCAGTACATACTTATGTCCACACCTTTGGTTCTTCTGGGCTATATCTTGGTCTCTACTACCAATTATTCAGGGCTTAATAGGGGCTAGAAGCATCGCTGAAATAGGATTAGGAGTGAGAATCCCCTACATAAAGGAGGCCTTCCTATTAACGTTCACAGAACCTGGAGATGTAATACCGTGGATGGTTCCAGCTAAGATAGGGAGCGGAGCTGGGATGATAGTTCATAGAATAAAAGTAGCTACTATAGTTGGAGCTAAGCCAGCAGACTATTACAAAGCCTATGCAATAACTTTACCTTTAATGTTAATAGTCAGCTTCATTTATTGGCAAGCATTTTGGTCTATAGCTCCAATACCGTCTACGTTTTATCCATGGTCTTCAATGCAGTGGCCAGTCTCATCCCTTAGCTTCGCTCTATGGGTTAGCAGGTCTATTGAGATATTCAAACCAGACGCAATCCTAGGATTCTTCGCAGTCTTCCTTACAATAGGATTAGTAACTAGGAAGTTCAACATTCCATTTTCCCTCTACGGTTTTGTAGCTGGAGCTCAGTTACTACCTCCCTTTGCCATAAATTACCTAATCGGAGCCATAGTGGGTAGGGTTATCGAGAGGAAGATAGGGA
>QMVQ01000252.1 GCA_003661185.1 Candidatus Alkanophagales archaeon
GAGAGGTGCTCGCGCTATTTTCTCGTGGGCAAGTTACCTCCGGGAGGGCCTAGACGCCTACTTTGATGCTAGAGTAGCGAAGACTGAAACGGAGCAATACTTCGATAAGGCGAGCAAATACTGGAAACAGATAGAGACAGTAGTGGACAGCGATGGCGAATTCAAGTGCCCAGCCGACGTATTCTCCGTTAGTGTAATGAGTAAGATCGCCTACCGATATCCAGTTATGACATTCAGAACGAAAATCCCTAGCATGGTGGAGGAGCAAGACATAGAGATAGGGTTCTCCACCCAATCGGTCACAGGAGTTGGGAAGGCGATCTTCGGGTTTAGCTCTAAGGGAATGGGCGTTACCGTGAGTAGCGGATACAAGGTTATAAATAAAGACCTAAAGGCTGCGTCGCCAGCGGATAGGGAAACTGTCCGCCATAGATACACGATAAAGGTGAACGTGAACAACGTGGAGTTCTTCATAGACAACGAGCTCGTATGCGTAGCCATTCTGATGCCATCGCCAAAAATCTTCGCTTTCGAATATCCTCCATACGCCATCTTCAACGTCTATAATCCTTTCGCCTCTGAGTTGAACGCCTGGATAGAGGTGGAGGGGCACCTAAAGGGAGAGTTAGTCTTCCCCCTCGCCCCAAGCCAAATAAACTTCTCTGGAGGAGCCCCTAGACCACCCAGGGTCTACAGGCTGTACAAGGAGAACTCGACGGATTTGTTGGCTGGCTTAGACGTGGACCCGGATGTCACGAGCCATCCGGTTCCCGTATTCGGCTACGAGGGCAAGACCCTCCTCTTCCAGGCCGATGGGGCTGGCACCTTGGAAATCCAAGTGCTCACGCAGGCTGGGAATTGGAGGACCTACGACTCGATATCCGTAAGCGCCAATAGCCTCGAAGCCTACCCGATGACGGGGGACGCCGCACTAATGCGGGTGTATTTCGCCCCCGACTCCCCGCCAGCGAAGATAACCGATGCGGAGGTCGTCCTGAGGTGAGTTTTCCTACTCTGATGTATAAAAGGGCTCCGAGAAGGCTCCCCCTGAGCATAGGATACGACAGGTATGCGGTGGTCTTTAACGGGGAGGATGCCTATGGCGAGATACCGAACGACCCGTCTCTCCAACCTGGGAGCGGGGACTGGACAATCGAGGTGGCCTTTGAGGTGTTTTCGGCTCCTCCAGCAGAGGTTATGATATTCAACAACTACGGCCCAAGTTCGACGCCATTCTACGCACTATGCTTGGAGTCAGACATGGATTTAAAGACGTATGCGAGGGATGTGGATAACGTTATAGTAGAGGCCAGGCACCCCATATCTCTAAACAAGCTGTATATTGCCCACGCCATAAGGAGGGGGGATGACTTCGAGCTTTGGCTTAATGGCTCCCTAGAAGCCTCTTATACTAAGGCTCTCGGCGATGTCTCCTCGGATAATGACATTTGGATTGCGCATCACGGAGCCGACAGGTGGCTCGATGGTGTCGTATATTATGTCCGCTTCTACAAGGGGAAGGCCTTGACAGCGGATGAGATAAAGCGCAACATAATGGAGTACCACAGGCCAGTTAAGAGCAACTTGACCCTCTGGCTACCATTGGATGAGGGAGCAGGAGACAAGATAAAAGACAGGTCTGGGTGCGGGAACCACGGAACCCTCAAAGGAGGATATAGCTGGACATCAGTAGGGCAATACGAGATTAGAGCTAAAGTCGGCTTGTAAGAGTGGCTGGAGGAGACTAGACCGTTCTGTCCGCTCGGACATCTGGGAATTTTATGCCCGAACGGGACTTCCCGGCGCTTCCTCAGCTCAGGAAGAGACAAGCGGGTGTTGGCGAAAAGCTTTTTTAGCGACTTGACTATCCTCCTCGGGGGGAGGAAGGTGAACATCAGAAGAATTCAGATCGTTAGCGGTGGGGCGGAATCAGCTTACCTGGTCAGCATAGATCTCCTGAGGGAGGACTTCCCCCTCTACAGGAAGGTGGTCTGGACTTGGAGAAACCCTAATCCAGGGAAAGCCATAATCCACGAGAAGAAGGCTGGGATGGTGACCGATGTGATAGATGTCCCCAATATCGAGGCGGACTACATACGGCTTAACAAGCTTGGTGATGTCCACCTCAGGGGTCACCTTTTGGTGGTAAACCCATCGGATACAACTGAAGGGGATGTTGTGGTGGAGCTGCCAGTTACCGTGACCCCGCCTCCTCCCAAGGTGGTGGACGTGACTATTGACCTCCCCGGGCTTTCGCGTGGGCAGGGACTACTCATAGGCGCCGGGGTTGGCGGGATAGCAACTGCCATACCCGCATATCTCTTGACCAAGAAGCCCAAATATGGTCTCCTAGGCCTGTTGGGGGTGATCGTAGGTGGAATCATTGGCTACGCTCTATCTAAATAGCGAGTTATAACCATCATTTATATAGCCTGATGACAAATCGTGGGCTACCTGGGTTGGCGCCTAGGCCGCAGGTGGTGGACGGGTGCCCTGGGCGCCGCCCTGGGGGTCCTCGGGGGCTGGGGCATCGGCGCCCTCGCGGCTGGGGCCGCGAGGCCAGTCTGGGCTAATGGACCTACACGTGTGGGCCCGGGGGGCTGGCATGGGC
>QMVQ01000253.1 GCA_003661185.1 Candidatus Alkanophagales archaeon
ATGCTCTTAACTGTGTGGACGGGAGCGGGCTCCTGTCCGCAGGGCCGCTGTCAACTGGCCTGATGTAGGGGTTCCACATTGGAATCACCTACAAGCCTCCCGTTTCAACGGGTGGTAGTTGACCACTTCACCCCACTTCGAAGTCAGGGAGGTCTCCCCTTATACCCGCCAGATATTCCGCCACCTTCTTCTTATCCTCAAAGTCGTAATTCTGGTAAACGGCTATTTCCTCCATTATCGGAGAGCCGCCGCCGTGGACTCCGACGAGCTGCATGACGCCACTGTGCGCCGAGCACAGTATGTCGGAGAGCAGCCGGAAGCATCTGTGAACGTTCTCAGACGGGATGTCGGCGGCACGTTTTATGTATTTCTCGAGAAAGCCTTTTGTTTCCTCGTTGAAAAAGTCGTCCTCAAAAGGCAACGTCGCCGGAAGCCCGCCTGCAAGGTCCGCAAGGATATCATATTCGTGGTAGATGTTGAGCCCGACGTGCCGCCTGCCGACGTTCGTGTAAATCACGTTGGGGATGCAGGTGCCGGAGGTGGCTCGTTTTGAAAATACTGCGGAGGCGATGCCGGCGGCATAGACGAGTTCCGCAACGCACGCAAGGTCAACGAGCTTGCGTCTCACGTGCTCCCTGCCGAGTATGCCGCTGTATTCCGAAACTAAGACGGCGGCGCCGAGAAAGACGTCGGTGAGGGCGGGCTTGCACGCCGTGTAACTGTGCCTGTGGAAAAGGGCGAAGAGTGTCGCCAGCCGTCCTGCTAACTGCCATTCCCCACACATGAATACCCGGTCCCAAGGGACAAAAACGTCGTCGAAGACGACAAAAGAGTCGCCGATGCCATATTCGGTGTAAGGCGCCTTCAACACTCTTCTCTGTCTCGGCGCCGTCGCCCTCGTTACGAGATGCACGCCTTCAGCATCGGCGGGGACCGCAAAGGAGACCGCCCAGTCCGCATCCCTCTCGGTCATCGCTCTCGTCGGCAGCACTATCAGCTCGTCGGCGTATGCCGCTATCGTTATGCTGTTCTTTGCGCCACGCACCACGATGCCGTCTGAACGCCGTTCCACGACTCTGACGTAGAGGTCGGGGTCCGCCTGCTGATGAGGTCTCAAGACTCTGTTACCCTTGACGTCTGTCTGAGCGGCGGCGGCGACCATGTCCTCCTGCTGAAACTCTCGCAGGTATTCGAGGAAGCGGGCGTGGTAGTCCGTGCCGAAGGCTTCGTCAAGCTCGTAGGTGACGACTGAGAGCGCATTTATGGCGTCACAGCCCATACACCTCTGGATGCAGCCGCCAGTCATCCTACAATACGTCCTTATCATCTGCTGCTTTTTCAAAAGGTCTTCAGGCGTCTGGCAAACGTGCGTGAACCTGTTTATCTTCTCCTCACTCAAATGCGATGGCGTCGTCATCAGACCCTCATATTTCGGCTTCTGCGCCTCCTCAAAGGTCTTACATATCACCCGCAAGCAGGGCAGCAGCCGCTTATCATCGCGGCGGACACGCTCGCCACCTATGTAAACATTGGGGCGCATCTCTCGAAGTCGTTCTAAATATTCATCAGAAGTCCTTAGTCCCATGCCTTTCATTTTACATCTCCGGGCTTATATCTCTATGGTAGAAGCCGAGAGCAAGCTATTTTGCGGCTGATAGTGTATTGCCGCTGCCAAACGAATGTAATTTAACGACGTGGAAAGCAAACTCAAAAGGATGGAGAGGAAGTGTCGGTATCTTCTTGAGGACAGAGGGATTTGCACACTCGTTTTCGGCTACCCACAGTGCCCGCTGCTCGTCGACGGCAATTTTTCAGAATGTCCTTACTACAAGTCCCCTGAAGACGAGGATGAGGGAGGAGAAAATTTCGTTTAAGCGGGACGGCGTGAGGCTGAGCGGCACGTTATTCACGCCGCAAGCTGAAGGTGCCGAGAAACGCCCGGCGGTGTGCCTCTGCCACGGCATTCCGAAGGTAGCGAAGCCCGTTGAGGAAAAAGGCTACGGAGAACTCGCCAAACGCTTCTGCAAGCGTGGCGTCATCGCCCTCATCTTCAACTTCAGTGGCACGGCGGGCAGTAGCGGCTACTTCAGCCTGCGCTCTTGGTCCGAGGACTTGCGAGCTGCCGTGGATTTTTTGTCGCGCGCGAGAGAAGTCAGCAAGTTGGGCGTCGTTGCGTTCAGTGGCGGCGCCGTCGTTGCCATTTACAATGCGGCGCACGACGCTCGAATAAACGTGCTAGCGACGTGCAGTTGCCCGGCGGCGCTGCGGCTTGACCCCGAAAGCTTTAAAGCCTTTATCAAAAAGCAGAGAAGCTTAAGAGCCGAAGACGCTGACAAATTTATAAAAAAATTTGCAGCGGAGGCTGAGGAGCTGAGGCCATTGCGTTGGATTAAGGATGTGAGGCAGCCGCTGCTCATCATGCACGGCGAGCTTGACGAGCTTGTGGACGTAAGAGACGCTTACAAGCTTTTCGAGGCGACTGGAAGCTCGGAAAAGGAGCTTTTTATAGTCAAAGGTGCCGGACATAGGATTAGGGAGCATGTCGTTGCCATGGAGTTCTTAGCAGATTGGGTCGTGTGGCGGTTGCAGCAGCGACGGTGATTTTAA
>QMVQ01000254.1 GCA_003661185.1 Candidatus Alkanophagales archaeon
CTTTGCGGCTGCTGGTGGCGGTAAGGACCCCAACGCTGAAGAGATAAAAGCTGTAATAGACCGACTGAGCAAGTTGCGTCCGAAGCCCGCCGGGATTCAGTTCAGCGGCGGTGAGCCGACGCTTCGGGGCGACTTGGCGGAGCTCGTTGCGTATGCGAAACGCCGCTTCGAGCACGTTGCGGTGAACACCA
This sequence comes from Candidatus Alkanophagales archaeon, assembly GCA_003661185.1. GTDB lineage: Archaea > Halobacteriota > Syntropharchaeia > Alkanophagales > B39-G2 > Alkanophaga > Alkanophaga liquidiphilum. The sequence continues at coordinate 192 of QMVQ01000254.1, forward strand.
ATGGATTACGGCTTGCAGAAAGCGCTGAGTATTGTAGAGAACTTGAGACTGCGGGTTTGAGTGTCTTTTATCTCCAGTTCGACGGCATCGGTCCGCAGCCCTACGAAACCCTGCGTGGCAAAAATCTTTGGGACGTGAAGATGCAAGCGATAGAAAATCATAGGCGGGCGGGCGAACGCCCTGCTATCGTTCTCGTGCCGACAGTCGTGCGTGGCGTCAACGACGGACAGATTGGTGAAATAATCAAATTTGCGGCAGCAAACGCCGACGTGGTGCGTGGCGTGAACTTCCAACCCGTCTCGCTCTGCGGACGCACCTCTTTCGACGTCAGCCGTAGAGTCACAATTCCCGACGTTCTACACGCAGCGGAGCAGCAAACCTCGTTCCTCAAAGCCACAGACTTCTTCCCCGCAAGCATAATGAGCCTGTTTATAACCTCGTGGGGCGGACCACCAGTTGGCTGCCATTTCTGCTGCGGCGCCGTTTCCTATCTCATCGTCGGCGACAGCCATAAAAGCGGCAAGGGCGGCAAACGCAGTAAGATGCCCACGCCGGCGCCGATAACAAGATATTTAAACGTAGAAAGGTTGGCGAGAGGGTATGCTCGCAAGCTCCAGCGTAAGCAGGAAATTTCAACGCTAGACGTTTTAAAGAGCGTTAAGCCTCGTCTGCTCCTCAGCCCCCACTTCCTGCTCGATGCCTTCAGGCTCAAGAGCAAGAAATACGACGATATTAGCGCTCTGCACTTCAAACTCCTACTCGTCGGCGCCATGCACTTCATGGACGCTTTCAACTTCGACTTGGAAAGAGTCAGGCGCTGCGTCATACATTACGGTTTGCCTGATGGACGTGTCGTGCCGTTCTGCGCATACAACAACATCCACAGGGGGTCCTAATGAGCGGTGCAACGTTTGCGGCGTTGGCAAAGCCAGCACTTGCATTCCTGTCCCTATTTTTCCTCCTACTCGCCTTCAAAAAGGAAAATATGACGATGGCGCTCTCAGGCTGGCTTTTACTCGTCTCTTATTGGCTTATTGAGTTTTTTGCGCTACTTAAAGTTGGAGAATCCTTCGACGCCGCTGTGGCGTTCCTCGTGCTTCTTTTCAGCGCATTGCTTGCGTGGCATGCAGCCACCTGCGAAGACAGCAGCGCTAACAGCGATGACGCTGAAAGGCGTCGGTTCCTGGTGCTGATGGCGAAGGTGAGCTTCATTTGCGGAATGTGTTACTTCCCGTTTTCAGAAATAGAGCCTTTGGGCACACTTTTGATTTATGTGAATGCTGCGCTCGCCGCCACCACTATAAACTTCCTTCACGGCATCGGACTGCTGAGTCTGAGCGTCCGTGTAGAGTTTCCTGCGTTCATCCACGCAGCAGGCATGGCGTTGCCGCCTATCGAGATAATTCTGGCGTGCACCGCCATCCAGAGTATCGTAATATTTACAGGTATCATTTTTGGCGTCGAGGCGCCGCTTAACAAGAAAATAAAGGCGTTTCTCGTCTCTGTTCCTGTGATTTTCGTGTTGAACGTTTTTAGGAACGTCTTCGTCACCGCCGCTTATTTCGGGACGTGGTTCGGGAGTGACCCCCTCGAAAGCTTCTACATCGCACACCACATCCTCGCAAGAATCTTCGTCCTCGCCACGCTCATAATAATTGCCTATGCGGTCTTTGTCATCCTTCCTGAGACCCTTGACCTCGTAGAAAAGCTGCTAACTCTCCCACTTGGCGGGCGGAGACGTGGCGGCGTCCGTTAGCGTGTCGAGAGCGAAAGTTATTTATAAGGACTGACGATTTATAACAAAAAATGTTGATTATCCAAGAGGTGCTCCCATGCAAGTCGTAAAGGGGTATGATGATTGGATGCACACGGAGACGGGGCTGTCGCCGTGCTGGGGGTATAACGAGCCCGACGAAGTCCCCGCAAGGCAAGGGCAGATCGACCTCAACACATACAACGTCATCGATGAATGGCTCAATAAGCACCCTCGGGAAAAGGGCTGCCTCGCCCACCGGATAGGAGGAAGGAAAAATAGGACTCAAAGCTTTATGTTCGACTGGTTGAACGGCGGCACCGCCATATACTGGACGCTCGGGCAGTATCCGAGGCGGAAGGGCGAGCGCGCCGTCGTTATCATTCCTGTTTACAACTTCCATGACAGGCAAGAGTGCGAATACGCCTCCGAAGACTGCGTTAAGTATTATGACGTTCTCAGCAACATCGCTTGGAGCACTTATACCATCGGGAGTTCCGTAACTTGGCACTGGAGCGGCTCGTTCTGGCGGCGAGAAGAGGTCTTCCTCCACGGCTTCCTCACTATTATCATTGCGGCGATGACGAACTACTGTGGGATGAGCAAGCCGATGTGCAACGACGAGAAGATTTTCGAGCTCTGGGAGGAGGC
>QMVQ01000255.1 GCA_003661185.1 Candidatus Alkanophagales archaeon
GAGAATCTGCGGTCTGTGCCGCTTCTTGACAACATAGCACCGCTCCTTAATCTTGGCGTTGTGATAATATACCCAAAGGATGCAAGGGATAAAGGCATACTCAGCGAGGTCACCACAGTAATCGCTAAACACGGGCTTAGCATTCGGCAAGCGGTGAGCGACGACCCTTATTTCGTGGAGGAGCCAAAGCTCACAATAATTATAGACGGGCAAGTCCCAGGACGCTTGATAGAGGAATTAAGAAGGACAAAGGGCGTGAAGAGCGTGCAGGTGCTTTGAAGGAAAAGAACTACTCACAATCCTTTACGCTTAACCAGTAGGTCATAATAACAGCTATGTCTGTCGTAGTGTCTTTCGTTCTGCTTTTTGTGGGGCTTTTCGTGCTGATACTGGCGGCGGACGCCTTCGTCGCATCTTCTACGGTGGTTGCGAGACGTTTTAATATCTCGGAAATGGTCATCGGGCTGACGCTCGTCGCCTTCGGGACTTCGGCGCCGGAGCTTGCGACATCGCTCTACGCCGCTGCCGTCGGCAGCAGCGGGATTGCCATCGGCACAGTTGTCGGCAGCAACATCACGAACGTCGCCATCCTCGGAATCTGCGCCGCCATAATCCCGCTTGCGACGGATGAAGGGGTTGTGAAAGACGGGCTTGTGATGCTCAGCATCTCTACGCTGCTTACGGCGTTGTCTCTCCAAGGCATTTCAAGATTAGATGGCTGCGCCCTTCTCGCGGTGTTCCTCTTATATATGGCAACTCTCAGGCGGCGGGGGGGCGGCGGGGTAGTAGCGAGGGATAAAGACATAGAGTTTAACTGCGTGATGGTGTGTTTGAAACTTTGTTTAGGGGGTTTTGGCATCTTTTTGGGAGCAAAACTTTTAGTGGATTCTGCGGTAAGCATTGCCGTATCCTTCAACATTCTTGAGTCGGTAATAGGCAGCACGCTTGTCGCCTTCGGAACTTCCGCGCCCGAACTCGCAGTCTCAGTAAACGCAGCGGTGAAACGGCATGGCGGCATCTCCATCGGGAACATCCTCGGCAGCAACACGTTCAACGCTGCATTAGTGGTCGGGCTTTCAAGCCTGATACGCCCGCTTGGCGTTGATACCGCTCTTTTCTTCTGGAATATTCCCATGATGCTTTTCACAGCCGTTTTGCTCCTGATTTTCATCCGAACTAAGCATGAGCTGAGCAGGCTCGAAGGCATCGCCCTTGTAGCCACTTACGCCATCTTCATCTGCATCAATTACGTCCTGTTTTGATTTGACGCGTCACCAAGTTGCCTTGCTGCCAACAGAAAAGCGGCAGAAAAGCGGTGAAATTAACACATTAATTTGAAACAAGAAACTCTTTTTGGGGACGTGTGACCCCCACCATCTCATGGTTAAAACCATAAGCTTTCTTAGCGACATTTTGTAAAAATTAGTAAAAATGCTAGAGGAGCTTGCGAGGATAATTGAGGAGGAGCGGGGGCTTGCGGAGCGGGAGTTACGGGAGCGGGCGCTGCGGCAGGCGACGCCTGCTAAGATTTCTGGGGTTTCAGGGAGCGTAGCCGTGCTGGAGTGCGGCGGCGGTCTGCGGCTCGACGTCGGCGACGTCGTCGGCTACGTCGCTTCCGAGGACGTGGAGAGGTTGGGCGTCGTAGTCGAAGCACGTCCGAACACGCTTGCCGTCTTTATGGAGGCGTCCGGCTTCCATGTCGGCGATGAACTCCAAATTTTCGAGTCCGAGTCCTTAATAAGCTATGATTTGCAGCTTGAGGCATTGCAGAGGGTTTGGACTGGCAGGACTGAAATTGAGGGGCGCCTTTACGAGCTGATGTTTGGTGATTTGAGGCTTTCTGAGCTGAAAAGAGCTACGACGCTAAAAGATAAGCGTATTTTCAAGAGTGGAGAACTTACAGATGCCGTTCTTGACGCTTCGCAGGTGAAAGCTGTTGAAAGTGTCCTTTCGCTTGCCGAGGGCGAGTTTATTTTGATAATAGGACCGCCGGGGACGGGGAAGACTCAGGTGATAGCTAAAGCTGCCTACGAGCTTACGAAGCGGGGCGAGAAGGTTTTGATAACGTCGCATACGAATAGGGCGGTGGACACAGCCATCGAGAACCTGCCGCTGAGCGTGGCGTTGCGGGTCGGACGCCCCGAAAAAGTATTGCGCAAGGAATATTTGTTGGGAAGGCGGGTGGAGGCTGCGCTCGGCGGGCGTTTGAAAGAGCTGCGGCGTCGCATCTCATCGTGGGCGAGCGTCGAGGAGCTGAGCCGGACGCTTTCAGAGCGCAGCCGCCTCCTTAGGGAAGAGAGCGAGCGTCTCATCGCAACGACGCCAATCATCGGCGCGACGCTCATAAAGTCGCAACTCTTTCCATTGCGCGACGTGACGTTCGATACGGTGTTCATAGACGAGTGCAGCCAAGCTTCGATACCGTTGGCGCTCCTCGGCGCGCTTAAGGCGAAAAAATGGGTCTTCATCGGCGACCACAAGCAAATGCTACCCATCTTTAGGGGACAAGGGGGAAAACGCAGGCAGGAACGCTACAGCGCCTTTAACCACTTGCTACGCAAATATCC
>QMVQ01000256.1 GCA_003661185.1 Candidatus Alkanophagales archaeon
CTCTACGCTGCTATAGCATTCACTATACAGAGATCCCATGTGAACTATGCTGCACGGATAACCATTCTTGAAGCTGCGAAGTTCGAACTACTCAGAAAGTGGTCAGAACTCGATAAGGTATTAGAAGAGGAAGTGTGGGGTGGGTGATATGGTCAAGAGGAGTAGGGTTATCGATGTCCCACCACTATACAGATGCCCATACTGTGGTAAGAGGTTCTACAACTTCGGCAACCTATTCCAGCATGCAAAACACAGGCATAATGTAATGCTATTGACTGGAACCCAGTACAGAGTGTTGTTGTCATGTAAGAGACTTAGGGAGGAGGGGTATGAGTGGTTCAGTTCTTCAGATGTGTACAGGACATATAGGGAGATGTTCCATAATGTGAAGGGTAGAAGGTTGATTAACATGATTAGGCATACGCTACATACTCTGGTGAGGAAGGGTATCTTGGAGATGAGTAGGAAGAGTGATGTTCTACTGTTCAGGGTGAGAGATTGATCCAGATACAGTTCAGAATCCCCTACTGGATGGTCAAGGAAATAGATAGGCTGGTAAGAGAGGGAGTCTATTCATCGAGATCAGCATTCATAAGACATGCAGTAAGAGAGTTATTGAAGAGAGAACAAGCATATCCATTTACGAATAGATGATTCCCCAAATAGAATATCTTTTTTTCCTTCATATGGTGATCATTATGCCTTATGCCCAGATTGTGATCGAGGTTATGGATAAGGTCATAAAGTTAGCGAATAGCCAAGTGAGTAGGAGAATGTGGTATCAGGTCAAGAACGTATGCCCAGACGATCAGAAGTATATTGATAAGAGGGGGTACTATAGATATCACCCGATCCTCGTTACTGTCGTTGTACATGTCCTTAGAGAGCTGGGTTTCAAGATAAGGAAGAAGGCCTATGGTGGGAGAGGGAAATCACAGTACTACTTCCTAATCGACTTAGATGATTTGATGAACTCATAGTATTTTTTCTCACAATCCTAACTTCTCTAGGAACTTCCCTAGTCTTCCAAGTACACTCTCGATTATTCCTGGCCTAGCGACCTCTTCCTTCCTCAAAGCCTCTACATAGATGATTATCGTGTGGTCGTACGTGCCATCATCTGAGTATGCATCAACATAAATTCGGCAAGGACTCTCAGGAGTCTTAAAGAGTAGTCGACCACCCATGAGATACCCCTCTCCAGAGAGCCACTCGTAGTTAGCATGGGGAAAGATCTGGGTCTCACCATATCTGAATCTCACATGGACTAAGTTGCAGCATCCTGGTGGGAAATATACTCCTAGATATGTGATGTAATCCTCTTCAACTTCTATACTTGTAGTTATGGGACTATCCTGTGGTGTATTAGCTGGTACTGTTACTCTAGTCTGGTATAGCATTCTCTAATCCCCTAGGCTTCTCTCCTGTATGCAAAGACAATACATGTTATCTGGGCATCATCAGTAGTCGGGTTCTCAGCTCTTAACTGTAATTCCTGACCAGCTTCAAACTGTAATGCAAATGGTTGGGGTAGAATGACTATTGCTGGTTCATTAGCATTTAGTGTTCCAGCAAAGAAGTATGCTAGTGTCTGTGGACATCTTAGGAAGAACCTTACTCCAGTAACGTCTGTAAGTAGGATATAACCTACCACGTAGTACTCATAACCCTCTTCGACAGTGAATATTGTCTCTTCAATAGTATCACCAGCAACTAGTGGTGCGTAGTAGCAGTATGCACCGTGATGGAATACTGGAATCATGTCTTCAGCTTCAATCCTAGATAGTCTTGTGAACTCTACCCATGCTGGTCGAGTATAGTCTGGGTATCCTCTTACCATGCTATCATCCATGAAATAAGTTAGTGAATTCCCTAATATAAGTAGGAGTATGATGCACGATATCAGAACCATCTTGTAGTCTGGATACCCTCTAGGCATACTCACTCACCCTATGGTGGTACTAATTGGTATACTAATGTTACGTAGGCTTCTGTTGTATCAATTGCAGAACTCGATGTATATCTGATGTCCATGTACTGTGTCGTATGCTGATGGAGTACTGCTGTCGTATCCTTCTTTGCAATATCTGTCTCGCCAAAACTTAATGTCTTTGTCTCCCATGCATCAGTAACAGGATTATAGTACCTTAAGCTTATGTCCAGTGAATTCCCAGTCCCGGGAGCAACATCTAGTTTTGCGCTAAAGCTTACAATCCTCATATTTGCTGATGCTTCAAAGATGTTGTTGAGTAGTGTCCATACTGTGAGGTCTGTCTGACCTGCCGATATTGGAACTCTAATTGTCAACGATTTCTGTGTTAAGTACTCCTGACTACCTTCAACTATTATCCCATCGTATGATGAGATATCGTACCTTGTCCCTGAACCGACATTACTGAACTTGACTATGAGGTAGTAGTCTGTAGCGAGGTCTGTTATCTGGATTGCGGGTACTCCAGATGCAAGGTCTGGAGCTTCAATTGTCAAGTCCAATCTCACATCACTCACATCGTTAAGCCTTACAATAGCACTTCCTGCCTCTGCTAAGTCCA
>QMVQ01000257.1 GCA_003661185.1 Candidatus Alkanophagales archaeon
AAAACCGCCAAGCTTCTTTATGCCCTTTGCGAGCGTGAAAGCTGTTGTGAGGGCGTCGGCGCCGGCGAAAACTGCATCTGAGAGGAGGACGGCTGTGTCCACGCCCATCGCCAGCGTTTTTCTTAAAGCGGAGGCGGCCTGTGGCGGTCCCATGCTTATCGCCGTTACTGTGCCGCTGTGGCGTTCTCGCAGTCGTAAAGCCTCTTCGACGGCGTTCTCGTCCGTCGGGTTTACCACCGACGGCACGCCCTCCCGCTGAATTCGCTTCGTCTCCGCGTCTAAAGAAATTTCGTGAAAATGCCTCGGGTCGGGCACCTGTTTTACGCACACGACAAACCGCATACAAAATCGTTGGTTATGATAAATTATAGGCTCATGGTAACCAGTTCGAAACGAGCGACGCCGCACGGCACGCCGAGAATCACGAAAATTGCTATTATCAGCATCTCACGCCCAACTTTCAGGCTAATTTCCCGCATGAGGAGCGCAGAACCGACGTCAGTCAGCACACAGAATCCTAACGCCGCAACCAGTCCATATCGTCGAAAATCAAAGTCATTGCCACGACCAACGGCATTGCCAGCAATGTTCCTATGACCGCCACTTGAATCCTGTTCGTCTGAGTAGCCTTGGTTATTACGTGCCTCGTTCCCGCTATCCTCAGGCAAATTGTAAAAACCGCAAACGCCACAGCGGTCTATTTTCCCCCTCCTGCCGTTTGCTTAAGCCTACTGCCATCATAGATAGGGGCATGGAACTTATTAACGGCATCGTCGGCGTTTTGATTTCTCGTCTTGCCCGTGCAGAGGCGCTCGCAATCGGCTCTCGCTTCTTATCTCCCGCCCCACCTCTGGCACGTCCGCACGGAACGTTTAGCAGAACCATGAGGCGAGCGGCGAAACGTAGCGCATAAAAACATTAAAAAGCCGTTAAAAAAATAAGAAGAATTAGAAAAAGCACGTTCGGCTTAGGCGCTTTCGAATCGGCTTTCAAGCTTTTTGAGGACTTCTGGCAGCGTTGTATATTCCATTTCTTCGAGCGGCAGTCGGTGCGGCTCGAAGGGGCCGTGCCGCCGCATGTATTCGGTTATTTCTTGCGCCTTTTGTCTCGTGTAGTCGAAGGCGGGGTCGTCGAAGAGGTCTACGGGTCCGACGAGCTTGCCGTTCGCAATCTGGAAGCCGGCAGCCACGACTCTCGGCGGACCGTCGAAGCGGGTGCACTGCGCATACCTGAAAGAAACAGGCATGACAGGACCGTTGTGCGAGCCTCGCATCCAGCCTGAAACGAGGTGCGGGAAAGCAAAAGCTTCAAGAACCTCGCCGAGCGCTGGCAGTCCTGACTGCGCCCGTACGAGCGCCACGGGGTCGTCCTTACCCACATATTTCTCGGCGATTTGATACAGTTTCTCCGTGCTTATAACGGCAACAGGCTCGTCGCTTGGGAGCTTCGGGTGTGTCTCCTTCGGATACACTCGCTTTATCACGTATCTGGACTTTGCGCCGATGAGAGCGAGGATGTCGTAAAGCTCCTCGGGCGCCCGCATGAGGACTTTGCGGTGTGCCATGATGTCCCAGATTTCGAAGACGAAGCCGTCGTGGAGCGTGGGGTCGATGATGAGCCCTGCGGTGTTGAACGGGTCGGCGAACATCTTGAATATCGGGAGATTGAACGCTCCGGGCTCGGTCTTGTCCATCATGAATGCGATGAGCGGCTCGCCCTCACGCTCCGTAAACTCCATCTCGGCGATGCCTGGACCCATACCACGGATGTTACCGCTAAACGCATCCTTAAGCAAGTCTTGACCGGCGCCGTAAAGCTTCAGCTCCTTCGCAACCTGCGTCGCCTCGACGAAGGTGTCCCACGCAAGCTGGTGTATCTCCTCGTCATCCACGCCACGCTCGTGACTCATCAGAAGCTGAAGGTCGTCGCCTGCGCCCATGACGTGAAAATCCACAAGAAGTCCTGACTCTTTAGCTTGCTTCAGGCATTCCTTTGCCTTCTCCTTGAGCTTAGGATGAACCGAAGCATGTCCGGGATATCCACCAACGTCCGCCTTTATCAGGCTTATTGTAATTTTCGCCATGTAACTAAGAGCTTTTCCGACCTAAATATTTGTTTCGTCATCGCCGCCACCGGACGCTGACGCATGACGGCACCTCTCCCATCAACGCCGCCCCTCGACACCTTGCAGCGTCGCCTAGCAGCTGAGGAGGAGAAATGAGGATCCGCCGAGCAGCCACGAGCGTGAGGGAACTTAAATGGCAAGATAGGCAAAACAAGTAAAGAGTTTTGGAGGGGAGCTGATTGGGTGTTGATTGGATGGTAGTCGGGACTTGGGTGATGGCTGGAGGCACATGTGCAATGGCATATTTCATCGGCAAACAGTACAAGCAAACACAACGGCAATTCAAACACATGCGGAAGCAAAGCGAGAAGCCAGCAATTTTGGACCTGATAAGGTACGTCATAGCCCCCTTCCTTCGTGAAATCGAGGAAATGCCCAGAGACGTTTGGCCAAGCTTCAAGCCTCTGGGGGAGCCTTCAGAGT
>QMVQ01000258.1 GCA_003661185.1 Candidatus Alkanophagales archaeon
AACACCGGCGCCTCCTCCTGTATGCCACCTGAATCCGTCAACACAATGTAAGCCACATCCATCAGCCGCACAAAAGTCTCGTAGGGTAGAGGTTCGATCAGCCGAATCCTTTCATGTCCCGTCAAGATGCGGTATACCGGTCCCCTCACATTCGGGTTCATATGCACCGGGTAGATGAGGTACACATCAGGGTTACGCTCAACAAGCCTCCGCAATCCCCGGCATAGGGATTCAAAACGTTGCCCAAAACTCTCCCTTCGATGTGCAGTCACCAGGATAATCTTACAGTCCTTATCCCCCAACAACCCAAGCTCATCAAAGATCTGCCTTGACCGTTCCGATGGAGGTTGCCCCAGAATCCAGTACAGGGCATCCACAACCGTATTCCCCGTCACAACTATAGACTCTGACGGCACCCCTTCCGCCAGTAACGCCTCCTTCGCTGTTTGAGTAGGCGCAAAGTGATAAGTAGCCAACACTCCCACCAGCCGTCGGTTGATCTCCTCCGGGAAGGGATTATATCGGTCTCTTGTACGTAGCCCAGCCTCCACATGCCCCACAGGGATCCTCAGATAGAAAGCAGCCAACGCAGTAGCCATCACGGTCGTGGTATCCCCCTGTATGAGCACCCAATCAGGTCGTTCCTGTTCCAACACCCGTGTCATGGTAGTGATGACACGACTCGTAAGTTCCGACAACGCCTGATCCGGCTCCATGAGGTTAAGATCAATGTCTGGCTGGATGTTGAACAGGTTCAACACCTGGTCAAGCATCTCTCTGTGTTGTGCTGTCACACAGACACGGGTCTCAAATAAGTCAGGATACCTGCGAAGCTCTCGTATCACAGGCGCCATCTTGATGGCCTCAGGTCTTGTCCCGAACACACATAGAACACGCATTATTTTAATGACAAACAACCAAGCTTCGCCAGCCCATCCCGAATTGGCAAAAAGTGAAAATCACTCAAAAGTCTCTCTAATTTGACCTTAGCAGTATTCAGCCCAACATAATGGCGAAGCCTATAATTCCACTTTATACCCCGTATACGCGGTTGTTGTGGGTCGATTTCCCATGGATGCAGATAGAAAAGATAACAACCTTGCTTACGTAGGATTTTATCGACCCCCCAACGAAAAATATTGTAAGGTAGCACCCGAAAATATCCCCCGCCACCCCAAGGAGCTTGCCAGCCCCAAAAACTTAACGTAGAAATCAGTACCTCGTAAAACCCAGCTCGTAATCGCACAACACTCTTAGCCTCATTTTGAGAAATAGATAGTATCTTTCCATAGCGATCGTGATATACACTTGGAAACAGACTGGAATCATAGCGGAACCCTTCTTCCATGAGTATATCAATAGCATACTCCGTAATGGAAAAACTCGGCGCTCTATAACCAAGTACAGCCTCACCGGTAAGATCCTCAAGAAGGCTTTTTGAGCGATGGATATCCTCTCGAAAGACCTCTGGAGGTTGTTTGTAAATAAGCTCATGCTCATATCCATGGCTTGCAATCTCATGACCTGCCCGATGAATCTCCTTAACAAGCTGCGGTACTCTATCGGCTATCCAACCAAGCACGAAGAAGGTGGCTTTTGTATCATGACGTTCCAAGATTTCGAGTAACCGCTGCGTATTTTCAACAACCCGAAGTTCATAACGATCCCAAGCAGTTCGTGATATAACATCCCTGAGATTTTCCACCTGAAACCAGTCTTCTATGTCAAAACTTAGCAAACAGATGTTCATAACAGTCGGTATCCTCTCGCCCGCAACTGGCGCACATGTTCCCGCTTTGGGAAGGAGAAGTAAGAACCTTTTCCTTCATAATCCCGCAGCTCTACAGTGCCACTCCGTATCTGCTCAAGAGCCTGGATAACCAAATCTGCGGCAGCTCGTTTAGAACGTTTCATCAAAGCATCAAGTGTCTCATTAGGACTAATTGGGATTTCCGTCTGCAGGATAATCTTCCCTCGATCAATCTTGGTATCCATCAAATGCACAGTAATACCAGCCGTACGATCTCCATGATACATTGCCCAAAAGTTCGGCATCATCCCCCTATATTTCGGCAATCTGGCGCTATGAACGTTGACACAACCCCATTTAGGTACTTTTAATAATGCTTCTTTGAAAATCTGAGGAGCAGCCACAGATAAGATAACGTCGAGATCCATCGCTCTAAGCTCATCAATGAACTCAGGATCATTCACATCGAGCACTTTCCTAACAGGGATATCGTAATATCTCGCGATACTGCGAACCGATCGTCGCACCAAACCGAGATTGTCCGAGAATTTTATAGTTACAAACTGGATGGCTCGCCGCAGGAAATCAACGGGACCATAGAAGGAATACATTCGCTTAAGCAGAGAAAGTGAACTTTCATTGAAACGAGGCAACACCACAATCAAAGGTATCATGAATTTCCCAAAATCGATCTTTCGTAAAAAATGTTCAAAAAACTCAGCGATGTAAAAAGGCTCGTCCTGGGTAATAATTACAAACCGGAGTTTTTTCGCTTCAACCCTCTGCATTTTCATACT
>QMVQ01000259.1 GCA_003661185.1 Candidatus Alkanophagales archaeon
ACGCTTCCGGGATTGCTTGCGATGCCGACTGCGTGCTTCGGCTCAGCGCCGGCTTGTCGGCAATCGCAGCAACTTTATGATTTGAGCATATATAAAATTATCGGTCGAAATCAGGCATCATACCCTTACTCGAACGGTTCCCCGTAGGGGAAAGATAAGGTATTTTTATTTAAGGCAGCAACTTTACGTTGCTTACTGAAAACAAGTGATGAGATGTATCTAAGGATAAGAGCTGTGGACGTTGTACGGATACCGCCGGAGCGGCTTGCTGATGATTTAGAAGAGACAGTGAAAGAAATGCTCATGGACAAGCTTGAAGGGCGGGTCGACAAGAGGATAGGCGTGTTTGTGGCGATTCTCGATGTTATAGAGATTGGGGAAGGTAGGATTCTCGTGGGCGACCCCGGGGTTTATTATGAAACAGTGTTTGATGCGCTCGTCTTTAGACCTGTGCTGCAGGAGGTCATAGAAGGGGAGGTCGTAGAGATTGTAGAATTTGGAGCGTTCGTGGACATAGGTCCGCTCGACGGGCTCGTCCACATCAGCCAAATCACTGACGAATACATAAACTACGACGAGAAGAACATGATGCTTGTGACCAAGGAGACCGGGAGAATACTGAGAGAAGGCGACAAAGTGCGAGCGAGAATCGTGGCGGTCTCGCTGAACGAGCGCAATCCGAGCGAGAGCAAGATAGGGTTGACAATGCGGCAGCCCGCTCTTGGAAAGCTTGAGTGGATTGAGGAGGAGCGGAAGAAGGAGCTTGAGCGGCTGACCGGTGCAGAAAGCGTCGGGGGGCGGGGTGGGGAGTAAAGGAAAAGGAGCGGGAGAGATGGAGTTTGCGTGTCGTGATTGCCGGCGGATAATAACGAAGAATGTGTGCGAATGCGGCTCTGACTCATTAAGCCGGGACTGGAGTGGTTATATCATAATACTCGACGCTAAAAATTCCGAAATCGCGAAGAAGCTCGGAATACACAAGGAAGGGAAATATGCATTAAAAGTGCGGTGAAGGTAAAAGGCTGTGAGGAGCAATTAAAGTAAAGGTGCCGTCGTGGGTGAAGAAAGATGGACATCGAAGTCATTGAAGAGAGAGAAAACCCCCTACTTGAGCGAAAAGAGATAAAATTCAGGATAAAGCACGAGGACAAGGGAAGAACACCATCAAGAAAGGATGTACGGGAACTGCTGGTAAAAGAGTTCAAGACGAGCCCGAACTTGCTCGTCGTGGACAGCTTACGCTCAGAGTTCGGGAAACGTGAAGTAATAGGCTATGCGAAGATTTACAGGAGCGAAGGGAAGCTCAGAAGCGTGGAACGCCCTCACATCCTGAGAAGGAACTTCGAGGAGTGAGAAGATGGCAAGAAAAGATGTAAAGGTTTACAAGTTTTATGATTTGAAAGACAGTAAGCTCGTGCGCCTGCGAAGGACGTGCCCTAGGTGCGGCGAAGGCGTCTTCCTTGCGGAACATCCCGACCGGCGGGCGTGCGGAAAGTGTGGCTACACGGAGTTCAAATAGCACGCTGTTCCCTCTCCGGCAACCCTTAAATCTATATCACCTCCGCGCTCTCGATGGCGCCCAGCTCCGTTCCAGCACTGGCTCTTGTCCGCCTCTTGAATACATTCTGGATATCCTGATGGTTTTCTCGTCCTCATCGAGTTCGATGAGGTTGAAGGACTGGGGGATGTCCCACTTCACCCTGTTCGTGCACGCGGTCCCAGCATGGAGGATAATCATTCCGTTCAACTCCCAGACCCAAGGAACGTGCTTATGCCCACAGAGCACGAGGTTCGTTCCGCAACGCACGAGCAGTTCGAGGACATCGCCCGCATCCGTCGGGATGTTCCGCTCTCGCCCAGTCAGCGGGACGGGGATTAAATGGTGGTGCAACGCAACAATCTTGAAGCTCTCGTCTGCAAGGCTTTTCTCCAGCCACCCATACTTCTCTCTGCCGATGTGTCCCTCGTCGATGTCAGGTTGCGTGGAGTCCACTCCGACGACAGTTATTTCACGGTAACGCTCAACTCTCGAACGCCGCCCGAAAAACTCCTCGAAGCAAAGATAACCAACGTTCCGGGAGTCGTGGTTCCCCGGAACTACCACCTTCCTCTTGCATTTTATCCTATCAAGATAGCTCTTGGCACGCTCGAACTCGAAATGGTAGCCGTCTTCGGTCAGGTCGCCGGTGACCACCACAATCTCGGGCGCTATTTCGTTCACTCGCCCCACCACCTTCTCAGCGAGGTCTGGCAGGAAGTGCGGCTCCGCCACGTGGATGTCGGAAAGGTGAACTATTTTCATTTGACCACCCTCAAACGGATGTAACCTAGCTCTTCGACTACTCTCTGCCCTTCATCGCTCAAGACGAAATCGATGAACGCCTTTTCCAGCGTGTCGGGCTCGCCTTTGGTTATCAGATATAGTTTTCTTGAGATTGGGTACTTGCCGCTCGTGACGTTTTCGCGGGTTGGCATGACGCCGTTTATCCGCAGGGCTTTCACGGAGGGGTCTATGTAACCAAGGGAAATGTAGCCGATGGC